>JALEQY010000051.1 GCA_022763735.1 Clostridiales bacterium | reverse complement strand
TGATGTAATAGGTGACTGGAAAGAAATCATTGCCGGAAATATAAAGTGCTCATGTGAAAAGTAATATGAACAGTTTAAAAAATGAAAAAAGGAAATTCAGGATTTGAGGGAGAAGTTGCAGAGTCCTTGACAAGCAAACGATCGTTTACTATAATACATGGTGAACGGTCGTTCATTAATAATATAAAGGAGAGTGTTGAGTAAAAATGAACACTGGCAATATTATTATACGTTTAGAGAAAAAAGAAGAACATCGGGAAGTTGAGAATATGGTGAGGGAAAGCTTCTGGAATGTATATCGTCCGGGATGTCTGGAGCATTATGTGCTGAATCAGCTTAGAGATGATTCGGCATTTGTTCGGGAGGTTGATTTTGTTATGGAACAGGATGGCAAACTGATTGGCCAGAACATGTTCATGAGAGCAGAAATCAAGGCGGATGATGGCAGAGCTATACCGATTATGGCTATGGGACCGATATGCATTACACCTGAGCTGAAGAGAAAGGGATATGGGAAAACTTTATTGGATTTCTCTCTGAAAAAAGCACAGGAGCTTGGATGCGGTGCAGTATGCTTCGAAGGAAACATTGACTTTTATGGGAAAAGTGGATTTGTTCAGGCGAGTGAATTCGCTATTCGCTATCATGGGCTGCCTGAAGGTGAGGATGCATCATTCTTTTTATGCAAAGAGCTGATACCGGGATATTTAGATGGTATTTCCGGCGAGTATGCGCCACCGCAGGGATATTTCGTCGATGAAGCGGAGGCAGAGGAATTCGATAAAGAGTTTCCGGTAAAGGAAAAACTGAAGCTTCCGGGCCAGATATTCTAGAATAAATATGATTGAAAATAAAGCGAGCGTTTATTATAATACATGACAAACGGTCGCTTATATTTATGCCGGAAGGAGCAGGGTTTATGAGCAATACTAAGGAAGAAATTCTGATAACGGCACTGCATCTGTTTGCAGCAGATGGCTATGAGGCAGTATCAGTAAGTAAAATAGCAGGTGAGCTGGGTATGACAAAGGGTGCACTTTACAAGCACTACAGGAACAAACGTCATATTTTTGACAGCATTACAGAACGGATGGAACAGAAGGATGCCGAGAATGCAGAAAGATTTCAGATGCCGGAAGGTCTTCGTGAAGATATGCAGGATAAATACAGTAATGCATCAGTTCAGTATTTCATAGAATACAGCAAGGCTCAGTTCAGGTACTGGACCTGTGACGATTTTGCAGCTTCATTCCGGAGAATGCTGACTGTGGAGCAGTACAGAAGTGGTAAAATGCAGAAACTATATCAGCAGTATCTTGCATCGGGACCGGTCGGTTATGTTGCAGACCTTTTCGATAGCATGGAGATTGAAGCTCCGGAGCAAAAAGCAGCGGAGTTTTATGGCATACTGTTCATTTTTTACAGCATATATGATGGCACAGAAGACAAGGAAAGGGTAATGCAGCTTTGCTGCGACACCATTGATGATTTTGCTGACAGAGAATTACGACAGAAAAAAACGTACCTGAAACCGGCAGGTGACAGATTGTAAAGTGAACATGGTGGCATGCAACCGCTGCTCAATGTATTATTGCAATGTAAACAGATGCTGTAATACGGCAATGCACAAGATTTATCAAACAGGAAAGGAATTGACATTATGATATTAGCTGATAAAATCATTAATGAAAGAAAGCGAAGCAGGAAAATTGAACCTTTTGGCGGAATATACTGGTGCACAGTAACTGCAGTATATCTGGGATGGAGTTTCTGGAGCGGCAGATGGGATTTCACGTGGATAATATGGCCTGTGGCAGGAGTACTGTTCGCAGCTCTTTCGGCTCTGCTCAAGGTGATAATAAAGGGTAACTGAAAGGCGGCAGACCGGAACATACAGATAAGGAGGCGTACCATGGCGCAAAATTCAATAATATATGATTATTTCGGAGGATTATATATCAATCTGACAAACAGATGTCCATGCAGATGTGAATTCTGTGTCAAAAATTACACAGATGGGCTGGGAAGTGCGGATTCGCTGCTGCTGGACAGTGAGCCGACAGCTGATGAGGTTATTGAGGGACTGAAGAAATGGAACGTGGACAAATACGATGAAGTTGTGTTCTGCGGATACGGCGAACCGACAGAACGTCTGGATGTGCTGCTTGAAATTGCAGAATATATCAAGGCTACGTATAATAAACCTATACGTATAAACACAATAGGACTTGCAGACCTTATCTGGGGACGGGAGACAGCATCGGAACTCGAGGGGCTCATTGATACTGTATCTGTGAGTATGAATGAAGCAGATGCGGAGAAATTCAACGCACTCTGTCATCCGAAGTTTGGTATCAGATCATATGATGCGATGATAAAATACATTAAGGATGTAAAAAAGTACGTTCCCCATGTGGCAACATCTGTGGTCGGATGTATAAGTGAAGAATCTATTGACCTCTGCAGGAAAAAAGCAGAGGAACTGGAAGTCGGATTCCGCGTGAGGTAATAAGGCCAGGAATTGTTCAGAGCATGATGCATAGAAATATGTATCATGTTTTTTTGTGCAGAATTTTACATACATTTAACCTTTGCAGTACCAAGGATTTAGCACTGTTCATTTAAAATATGATTAGTCAATAAGATCAAGAAAGGGAGGTCCTGTATGAAACGAAAGGTAGTTTTTATAATGGCCGCAGCACTGATTGCCGGTACATGTCTGTATGCATGTGCGGACAATGAACAGACTGGAAGAAGTAATGTTGAAGGCCTTGATAAGCTGGCAGAGGTGAAAGCTATTGCCAGAGAAGAAGGCTCAGGAACCCGTGCGGTTTTCGCACAGCTTACAGGACTGGAGAGCAGTGCATCGGAAACAGCAAGTGATATGACAAGAGATGATGCTAAGATCGAAGAATCCGGTGAAAGCGTCCTGGAAGCTGTGAAAGAAGACAGCTCAGCGATAGGATATGTTTCTGCAGGTACAGTTGACAGCAATTCAGAGGTAAAAACTCTTTCGGTCAATGGAGTATTCCCGGATGAGGATACAATAGAAAACGGGAAGTATCCCCTCAGCAGATCATTTTATCTGGCTTATTCAGGAAAACTGAGTGATCTCGAACGGGATTTTCTGGAATATGTCAAAGGTGCAGGACAGGCAATTGTAGCAGAAGATTTCGTTGCGATAGGAAGCGAGACAAGTTTTCTGTCATACAAATCATCAGGGAAAATAAAAATAGAAGGCTCAACCTCTGTAGCACCGCTTATGAAGAAACTGGCTGAAGATTACAGTACATATAATCCGGGGGCAGAAATCATAGTAGAAGAATCCGATTCCACCAGGGGGCTTACAGCTGCGATTCAGGGTGAATGTGATCTTGCCATGGCTTCCCGTGAACTTGAAAGCTATGAAAAGGAACTGCTTTCATATGATATGATTGCCAAAGACGGAATCCTGATAACAGTAAATAAAGAAAACCCGCTGCAGGATATTTCTATCGGGCAGCTTAAAGATATATATGATGGTACGGTAAAGGAATGGGAACAGCTTAACAAGTAGGCTGGCTGATATGAAAACATGATTAGGAGACAACAGAGAAATGAATGAGATTTTACAGACAGTATTTGGACTGCTGGGGGGACTGGCAATATTCATTTTCGGAATGAATATGATGAGTGAATCCCTGCAGAAGGCTGCCGGCGAAAAAATGAAAAAGATACTGGGCATACTGACAATAAACCCGGTAATGGGTGTTCTGGCAGGTGCTCTGACAACTGCAGTTCTTCAGAGCAGCAGTGCCACAACGGTAATGGTCATAGGTTTCGTAAGTGCAGGACTTATGACACTGCCCCAGGGAATTTCGGTTATTCTTGGAGCTAACATAGGAACTACGATGACAGCACAGCTGCTGGCCTTCAAAATAAGCGACTATATTCTGATAATAATATTTATCGGATTCATATTGTCCTTTGTTATGAAAAACGAAAAGATAAAAAGCATAGGTCAGACGATATTCTCATTCGGACTTCTGTTTGAAGGTATTGAAATAATGGGATCTGTGATGAAACCTCTGGCATCAAGTCCTGTGTTCATTTCCATGATACAACATGTGTCGGACGTACCGGTGCTTGGAGTTGCTGTCGGAACATTAATGACACTGGTAGTGCAGAGCAGCAGTGCAACAATTGCCGTACTTCAGAATTTTGCATCACAGGCCGGTCCGGACGGTGTGACAAGTATAATGGGTCTTGCCGGAGCGATCCCTGTTCTCCTCGGCGATAATATCGGAACCACAATCACTGCGCTTATTGCATGTATCGGACAGTCAAAAGATGCAAAGAGAACGGCGCTTGCTCACTGTACTTTCAATATTTCCGGTGCATTGCTGTTCATATGGTTCACCAAGCCATATGCACAGTTCATCACGATGATATCAACCAAGGGACCGGAAGTTGAGGTAATAGCAAGACAGATTGCGAACGCCCATACGGTATTCAACATTACGATGACGCTGATATGGCTGCCGCTGATATGGCTTCTTGTCAAGATAGTCACCAGAATAATTCCGGACGGCAAAACGATTATTGCCGCCAGCGGCGAGCCGCTGTTTCTTGATGACAAGATGATAGGACAGCCTGCCGCAGCCCTGGAAATGGCTGCAAGAGAAGTACTTCACTGCAGCGATCTGGTGTGTGAGCTGCTGGATAAGGTCAAAACGGCTGTAGGAGAAAGAGAAAACAGGAAAATTGAAGAAATCAATGAGGATGGAAACAATATACGAAAGCTGTACAACAGGATTATGGAATATCTGGCTAATATGTTTTCGGCAGGTGTCCTTACTGAAGAACAGGCATCCCAGACTGCAGGGCTGATGTATATTCTCAGTGATGTCGACAGGATGGGTATGCTGTGTACAGAAGCGGCTGAATCTGTAAAAGGTGGTCTGGAGAAAAAGAATAAGTTTTCCAAAGATGCGACGAAAGACATAACCGAAAGTCTCGACGTGATTGAAGATATGTACAAGGAAGCTATGATTGCCATACGTACAGGCGAGCTGGAAAATGCCAGAAAGATAACCAAAAAGAAAGAGAAGGTTCTGGACCTTGATATAAATATGAGGAAGAATCATGTAAAACGTGTAAACAAAGGCAAATGCAGGGCAGAGCTGACAAGTGCGTTCACGACTGTACTTCACAGCATAGACAGGATGGGCAGCTCCTGTGCCAATATAGCTGATGCTGCATTGTCAGGTGTGAATTTCGGATATTTCATACAGGAAGAAAACGAAAAAGACGAAGAGTAGAAAAAACTTACTATCCAATAATTTCCGTATAGAAACGGCTCTGAAGAAGTAATGGAATTCAGAGTCGTTTCTTTTAATGCGCTCTTGCCAAACAGCTGGTTTACAAGTATTATGAATATACAGATGATTATACAAAGTCCGGTAGTTTACCGGCGGATAAGGAACTATGAAAAAGATTACAGCAGGTATACTTGCTCATGTGGACGCAGGTAAGACAACTTTATCAGAAGCGCTGCTTTATGAAACAGGTGCAATCAGAAAGCTCGGCCGAGTGGATCATGGCAATGCCTTTCTGGATACCGATGTGCAGGAGAAGAACAGAGGTATAACGATTTTTTCGAAGCAGGCCCGATTTACATACAATGATACGGAATTCATGCTGCTGGATACGCCGGGGCATGTTGATTTCTCGGCGGAAATGGAACGTACTCTGCAGGTGCTGGATTATGCATTGCTGGTGATAAGCGGCAAGGATGGTGTTCAGGGTCATACTGCAACATTGTGGAAGCTGCTGCAGAAATACAAAGTGCCCGTTTTCATATTTGTCAATAAAATGGATCTTGATGGTGCTGATAAAGCAGGCATAATGACGGAGCTCAGAAACAGCCTGGATC
This sequence comes from Clostridiales bacterium, assembly GCA_022763735.1. Classification (GTDB taxonomy): domain Bacteria; phylum Bacillota; class Clostridia; order Peptostreptococcales; family Anaerovoracaceae; genus Lentihominibacter. The sequence goes on along the minus strand of JALEQY010000051.1, from coordinate 90,371 downwards.
AGAACTGCGTGGATTTTACCGCCATAAGAGATGCGCAGTGGCTGGATCAGCTGGCGGTATGTGATGAGGCGCTGCTTGAAGAGTTCCTCGAAACAGATAGTGTTAAAAATGAGACCATAGCACAGGCCATAGCATCAAGAAGAGTATTTCCGTGCTTTTTCGGCTCTGCTCTGAAGCTGGAGGGCATGGAGATGCTGCTGGATGGTCTGTCGGAGCTGACGGTTCAGCCTGTTTATAAAGAAGGTTTTGGAGCGAAAGTGTATAAGATTACCAGAGACGAACAGGGAAACCGGCTTACTCATATGAAGATCACCGGAGGCACTCTGCATACAAAGGATATGATTGGTGATGAGAAGGCTGAACAGATACGAATATATTCAGGACCAAAGTACATAACTGCAGACCATGCACACGGAGGAGATATATGCGCTGTTACCGGTCTGAAAAAATCATATGCTGGTCAAGGCCTTGGGTTTGAAAAACATGCGGCTGAGCCTGTCCTTGAATCTGTGCTGATATATCAGGTGATACTGCCGCCAGAGGCTGATACTCATACAGTGCTGACCAGACTGAAGCAGCTGGAGGAGGAAGACCCGCAGCTTCACGTTATATGGAATGAGCAGCTTCAGGAAATACAGATGCAGCTGATGGGAGAAGTCCAGACAGAGATACTCAGAACAATTATCAGTGACCGGTTCGGATTTGATGTAGAATTTGGCCAGGGCAGAATAACATACAGGGAAACCATAGCTTCTTCTGTAGTAGGGGCAGGACATTTCGAGCCGCTGAGACATTATGCTGAAGTTCAGCTTCTGCTTGAACCGGGAGAACGGGGCAGCGGGATTGTTTATGATACTGCATGCAGTGAGGATGTGCTGGACAGGAACTGGCAGCGTCTGATAATGACTCATCTTATGGAAAAGGAACATATAGGGGTGCTGACGGGCTCCCCTGTTACAGATATGAAGGTGACGATTCTTACGGGAAGGGCACACCTTAAGCATACAGAAGGCGGCGACTTCAGACAGGCAACATATCGTGCCGTAAGGCAGGGCCTGAGAAAGGCGGAGTCTGTTCTCCTGGAACCATGGTATGAATTCAGACTGGAGGTGCCGTCTGAAATGGTAGGAAGAGCTATGTCTGATGTGCAGAAAATGGGAGGCAGCTTCAGTGAACCTCAGCCGTCAGGAGATTTCACCATACTGACGGGTAAAGCCCCTGTTTCAGAGATGAAGGACTACAGTGTAGAAGTGGTTTCATATACGAAAGGTCATGGTCATTTGTCGTGTTCTCTTTGCGGATATGAGCCTTGCCACAATCAGGAACAGGTAATTGAGGCTATAGGGTATGATGCCGATCGGGATGTTGAAAATACCGCGGATTCCGTATTCTGCAGCCATGGAGCAGGCTATACGGTAAACTGGAACGAGGTGGATGAACACCTTCACACAGACAGAGTGTGGTCTTCTGCAGAAGAAAAAACGGAAGAAAAACAGACTTATGCTGCTGTCAGAAGGGTGAGTTCATACAGAGGTACGAAAGAAGAGGATGCTGAGCTTGACAGGATCTTTGAAATGACATACGGCAAACCTAAGAAACGTACTGTAATAGGAAAGCGTGAAATTACTGCGGAACCTAAGAAAGTGAAAATACAGCCTTCAAAGGTTCTTGAAGAGTATCTGCTGGTGGACGGATACAATATTATCTTTGCATGGGATCAGCTGAAGGAGCTTGCCAGGGTCAATATGGATTCGGCGAGGGAAGCTCTGATAGAAATATTGTCCAACTATCAGGGATATAAAAACTGTCGTGTTATCGTTGTTTTCGATGCGTACAGGATAAAAGGTGGAGAGAGACGATTTGAAAGACATGAGAACATAGATGTGGTATATACCAAGGAAGCTGAAACTGCTGATATGTATATAGAAAAGACTGCTCATGAGAAAAGCGGTGAATATCTGGTCAGGGTAGCGACGTCTGACCGGCTGGAGCAGCTGATAATTGTCGGAAACGGCGCCTTCAAGATATCGGCTGATGAATTCAGACTGGAAGTGGAGCAGGCTGATCTGGAAATCGCAGGAATTCTGGAAGAACTCAGCCGTAGAAACAGGCTGGAGAACAGAAATGGTATTGTCATTCCGAAAGAAAAATGACATAATTATCAAGTATGACTTTTTGATTTACCGGAGGTTTTATGAGTATTCTTACAGTAGAGCATTTATCCCATGGATTCGGGAGCCGTGCGATTTTTGAAGATGTATCCTTCAGACTGCTTAAGGGAGAGCATATCGGTCTGATAGGGGCAAACGGCGAAGGAAAATCGACTTTCATGAATATTATAACAGGCAAGCTTCAGCCTGATGAAGGCAGAGTCGAGTGGTCAAAGAATGTCAAGGCAGGATATCTTGATCAGCACGCAGTGCTGAAAAAAGGTATGACTGTCGGTTCTGTGCTTCGCAGCGCATTCGACCCTCTGTTTGATATGGAAAAGCGAATGAACGAAATATGCGACAGGATGGCGGATGCGGATGATGCCATGATGGAACAGTATATGGAGGAACTGTCTGTCATACAGGATCTGCTCACCAATCATGATTTCTATCTGATCGATTCGAAGGTGGAGGAAATAGCCAGAGCCCTGGGACTTCTTGACCTGGGTCTTGAAAGGGACGTTACGGATCTTTCCGGAGGGCAGAGGACCAAAGTGCTTCTTGGCAAGCTGCTTCTGGAGAAACCCGATATACTGCTTCTTGACGAACCTACAAATTATCTTGACGAAGAGCATATCGTGTGGCTCAGACGTTATCTTCAGGAGTACGAGAATGCATTCATACTGATATCTCATGATATACCGTTTCTCAACAGTGTTATAAATCTGATATATCATATGGATAATCTCAAGCTTACGAGATATGTAGGTGATTACGATGATTTCAAAGCTGTCTATGAGATGAAAAAATCCCAGCTGGAGGCTGCATATAACCGTCAGCAGAAAGAAATAGCAGATCTCAAAGATTTCATTTCCAGAAATAAGGCCAGAGTGGCAACTAGAAATATGGCTATGTCACGGCAGAAAAAGCTGGATAACATGGAACTGATCGAGCTTGCATCGGAAAAGCCGAAACCAGAGTTTAATTTTCAGACTGCGAGAACACCGGGAAAATATATTTTTGAAACTCATGAACTGGTTATCGGGTATGATGAGCCTCTGTCCTCTTCCCTTGATCTTATGATGGAAAGGGGTAGCAGGATAATTCTGACGGGAGCCAACGGCATCGGTAAAACAACTTTGCTCAGGAGTCTTCTGGGGCTGATTGAACCGCTTTCGGGAACGGTGCGGCAGGGTGATTATCTGCAGATAGGGTATTTTGAGCAGGAGACAGATCCTGATATTAATACTACATGCATTGAAGAAATATGGCAGGAATTCCCGTCCTTTGATCAGCGTGAGGTGCGTGCTGCTCTGGCAAAATGCGGACTGACCACGATGCATATCGAGAGCAAGGTAAAGGTGCTGTCAGGAGGCGAACAGGCCAAAGTGCGGCTTTGCAAGCTTATCAACAGGCCTTCTAATGTACTTGTCCTGGATGAACCTACAAATCATCTTGATGAAGATGCCAGAAATGAGCTTAAAAGAGCACTTCTTGAATATAAGGGCAGTATCCTTATGGTATGTCATGAACCTGATTTTTATAAGGATATTGCGACAGATGTATGGGATTGCACAAAGTGGACAACAAAGCTGGTATAGACGGTACAGTCATTCAGATTGAACTGTAAACCATATGTCGAAATTTGTCGAACAAAAACACTTGTAAATATTTTACAAGTGTTTTATTATACTCGTGAAAGGAAAAAAAAGTTAACTATGGAAAAATATACCGACAGATATTTTAACAATCACAACAACAGTACGGTCGCTGAATACAGGAACGGATTTCCATATTCACCGGAAGAAATCAGAAAATACATTTCTGAGATACGCCTTATTATTACAGAAAACCCCGAAACTCTGACCGATGCGGCAGCATTGGAAAAAATCGAAGAGTATGTTTTTTCACTGAGAAAGGCCCAGAGCTGCAGTCACCGTTATAATGACAGGCTGATTGAACGTATTTTCCTTTCACTGAGAAAAGAAATGGATATTCTTCAGCCTTATATAGAAGATAAGTCCATTTCCGAGATCATGGTCAATGGGAAGGATGATATATTTGTGGAACGCAAAGGCAGGCTTGAGCGTTTACCATTGAGCTTTGACAGTACCGAGGATCTGGAGGAACTCATCAGAAGGATAGCTTCGAAGGTCCACAGAGAAATAAATGAGCTCAATCCGATTGTTGATGCAAGGCTTTCAGATGGTTCGAGAGTAAATGCGGTATATAAGAATATCGCGCTGAACGGGCCTATACTGACGATAAGAAAATTTCCGGATAAAGTCATGAGTATGGAAGACCTGATAGATAACGGGACGATTGAAGAGGATTCTGCAGAATTTCTTCAGATTCTGGTGAAAGCGGGGTATAACTGTTTCGTATGCGGTGGTACATCTTCCGGCAAGACTACATTGCTGAATGTCCTGTCCCAGTCGATACCGCCTGATGAACGTGTGGTGGTGATAGAGGATTCGGCAGAGCTGCAGATAGATCAGGTCGAAAATATAGTAAGGCTGGAATGCAGGAATGCCAACGTGCAGGGCAAAGGCGGAGTAGACATGGCACAGCTGGTACGGGCAAGTCTGCGTATGAGACCTGACAGAATTGTAATCGGTGAAGTGCGAGGCAAGGAGGTGATGGATATGATACAGGCCATGAACACGGGACATGACGGAAGCCTCAGTACGGGGCATGCCAATAACATTGAAGGAATGCTGAAACGTCTGGAAGCAATGTTCCTGCAGGCTGCGGATCTGCCTGTAGAAGCAATAAGAAGCCAGATAACAGAAGGGATAGATATCATGATACATATGAGCAGAATGCCGGACGGCAGCAGGAAAGTAATGGAAATATCAGAGCTTGAAGGAATAGAGAACGGAATTATCAGGATGAACAGTCTGTACAGGTATGGGAGAGGAAGAACCGAAAACCACCTTGTACATACAGAAAAGCTTGAATTATCCGGCTTTGATGCAGACAGAGTGATGGGAGAGAAGTAGTTTGGAAAAATTCACAATGATCAGAGATTATTCAGTATATGAACTGTCCGACAGAGAGAAAATGGTATTTTATCTGGGTGGGTACATATGTATCTTTGCTGTTGTTTATCTGTTTTACCACAGTGTGATTTTATCTTTATTATCAGGGGTGTTGATAAAATTTGCCATGCCGTACCTCCGGAAGCAGCTTGCAGATAAAAGGATGAACAGACTTAACCTGCAGTTTAAGGATATGCTTTATTCATTGTCGGCCTCTGTTGCATCGGGAAGACAGATGGAAGAGGCTATTATTGAGGCTGAGGAAAATCTGTCAACCATGTATGACGAAGATGAGCTGATTATGAGAGAACTGAAGCATATGAGGGTAAGTATAGTTGAAAACAAGGAGAGTGACAAGTTACTTCTCAAAGACTTTGCTGCCCGCAGCAGAAGTGAAGATATCAGCAATTTTGTGCAGGTATACATAACCTGCAGAAATATGGGAGGGAATCTTGAGAAAATTATCGGACATACTACTGAAGTTCTCACAGATAAAATTAATATCGAAAGAGAGATAAGGGCTGTGACCTCGCAGAAGAAAACAGAGGGAAGGATAATTTCGCTTATGCCGCTGCTGATGCTGTTGTTTCTTAATATGTTCTCTTACTCCTACATAGAACCATTGTATTGTACCTTCGCAGGTAAAATAATAATGACCGGAGCATTGGCAGCGACATTTTACGGGGTATATCTGATGGAAAAAATATCAGATATCAGGATATAGGGATAGTTTATGAAAAGCAAAAAGACTGATATTAATGAAGCACAGATAAACAAAAAGACGAAACGTCAGATTGCGGCAGTAGTCATCTCGGGTTTTCTGATAATGCTTGCTGATATTGCCGCCGGAGCATCCGGAGGAAATATTCCGGTAATAGAGGCGGATGGTCATATGTATATGTTAAGGCCTGATACGGGAAGTGAAACGGGATACCTTTATCTTACAGCCAAGGTTGAAACTGACGAAGGGAAGGTGGATAAAAGCATAAGTGTGAAACTGGATCCGTATGAGGATAAAGCAGCAGTGAATGAATCTCAGGAGGCTGAAGAGGAAGATAAAGATATCAGCGGTGAAGAAAGAATCGGATATGAGCTCAGATCTCTTGCCGACAGCTTCAACAAGGATGTATCTTTAAAAAGAATTGAACTGCCGCAATACCTTGATACAGGGGAAAAGATATCGTGGGAGGTGGACAGACAGACCAATACTTTACTGATAATAACATTTGTGATGGTATTGTCGGTGATTATTTATAAAAGCAGGTTTGCACCGCTGAACAGGAGAAAAAAGGAGCAGGCGGAGTCAGTGATAAGAAATCTTCCTGAATTTGTGAACAGGATGGTTCTGCTTCTGAATGCAGGGCTTGTGCTTAACAGTGCATTTGAGAAGACTGTTGAAGAGAGTATAAGCTTTCATGAAGGGGAGGACGATTATTTTACAGGAAAAATACATGAAATATATCAGTCAATGAAATCCGCCAACGGGTCGATGCACACAGAGCTTAAAAGATTTGCCAGAGAAAGCGGCATCAAAGAGCTGATAAGAGTTTCAAATATTATAAATGATAATGTAAGCAAAGGTGTTGAACTTACCGATAAACTGAGGAATGAAAATGAAATATTATGGATAACCAGGAAGAAAAACTGTGAAGAACGCTGCAGGCTGGCTGAAACCAAACTGACACTGCCATTGATGATTTTTCTTATAGTACTTATTGTTATAGTGATAACACCTGCACTGCTGGATCTTTAGAAAAAGGGGGAATATGAAAATGAAAAAGATTAATGTAAAAAGCAAGAAAGGAATGGAACTGGTTCAGGTGGCAATACTTGTCGCACTGGCTGTTGCGCTGGGACTGATATTCAAAACAGAAATAACGGATTTTGTCAACAAGACCTTTGAAGGGCTGAGTGGATTCAATTGATAGTCAATAAAAAGGGCAATTACATAATGGAGGCCGCTGTTGTTCTTCCTGTAATAATGCTGACTGTGATTACGTGTGTTCTGATAATCATGTTCTTTTACAGTTCAATGTCAGAGCAGTGCAGTCTTCACACAGAGCTGAGAAAGGAAGCAGGACTTCTGACCGGGAATACCGAATACCTTTATAATATACGGGAGTCGCAGTCTGATGACAGAGACATATACGTCAGAGTGCACGGATTTGGAGGTACAGTTTATGGGAAAAAGTACATCATAATGCAGAAGAAAGGGGTTCTGTCCAGAAAGGGTGTATTTGCAGCTGAAGGATCAAGCTGCGCTGCAGATGCCCCCGAATTCGTAAGATACTGCAATTTTGTGAAGGGATTGAAGGATGAACAGTAAAAAAGGGAGCAGTTCAGTTTTTCTTATGGTTATACTGGCGGCACTTATTTCGATTGTTTTTTCACTGATACATGGAGTCAGAGAAGAAAGTGTAAGCAGCAGAGCGGATGCTGTGATCAATCTGGCAGGAGATTCGATTCTCTCAGAGTTTGATTATGATGTTCAGAAGGAGTATGGTCTGTTCCTGCTGCATGGGACTGATGATGAACTATCTGAAAAACTGAGATCGTATGTAGATTATGTATTTGAAGAAATGGAGGAGGTTAAAGTAGAAAATGTAAAGGTGTCTGCAACAGGGTTTTCTGTTATAAACAATGAAATCGTAATTGATCAGATTAAAGAGCATATGAAACTTATAGAAGCCGAAGGCCTGTTTGAAAAGCTGAGAGGTCAGGATGATGAGGAAAGCAATTCCATGCCTGAAAGGACGTTGAGATATGGTCCGGCTATTGTATCTCTGCCTTCTGATGCAGTGCCGGAAAAGAAACTTTCAGTTCTTGCCGAATCCATTGCCGATAATGTGTCTCAGGTGGAGTCCGTGTTCAGCGCAGGAACTGAAAAATTTATACTCAACAGATATATAATGATGCATTTTAACAATAGAGTCCATGCGGTGGACAAAGAACATTTTTTTAAAAACGAAGCTGAATATATACTGGGCGGTAAAATGTCAGACCGGAAAAATGAGAAAAGGATGGAGATTGCTTTGAAGGCTCTGCGTTTTCCGCTGAACCTTGCTCATATTTATTCGGATGCAGAGAAATACGAAGCAACTATGGCTATGGCCCAGGTGCTTACTCCGGGGGCAGGAGCAGCAGCTACCCAGGCTGCCCTTGCATCGACATGGGCATATGCTGAAGCGGATAATGATGTGGAGCTGTTATGGCAGGGAAGTAAGGTGCCGATGATAAAAGATAAAGACACATGGGCAATGGATATTGACAGTGCAGTTGAAGGTGTTTTCGGAGGAACGGCTAAGCCAGCCGAAGAAAAAGGATATGACTATGAAGAGTATCTGCAGATTCTGCTGTTTTTTCAGGACAGAAATATCAAGGCTTCCAGAATACTGGATCTCATCCAGATAAACTGCAGGAAAAATATCAATAGAGATTTCAGTATTCAGGAGTATGCTGCAGGAATATCAGTAGATGCAGAGATTAACGGTAAAAGGTACAGTTATGAGAAACACTACTAGGGGTTTTTATTCGCTGGAAGCTTCGATTGTACTTCCTTTTGTTATTCTGGCGGTGCTTTCCCTGGGATATTTTATGAAAGTTGAAGGTACATGGGAAAACTGTGTTCACGGTGCGGCAGATGAAAGTGTTAAAGCGGCTGCCTATGCATATGAAACGGGTATGGCGGTTATCAGCAGACATACGTTGGAAAGCAGAATAACAGAAGATAACCCTGATCTTGATGAGATTAATATAAGCCGTATTATGACAGGATATTCGGATATGAAAACTGATAAACTAACATCGTTTCATATCGATGCAGCAATGAAGCTGGAACTGCCTCTGGGCCTCGGACATGAATTCACATTGAAGTCAAAGATAAAATTCAGAGGATTTGTCGGAAGCAGCCTGATAAATGATCCCTGCGGAAGTGATGGCCTGGAATCGGAGGCGGCTGAAGATCCAGTATGGGTATTCCCTCAGACCGGTGAGAAGTATCATAGCGAAAACTGTACTTATGTGAAAGCCAGCGTCAGGCAGGAACTGCTGGACTCAAAGATCAAATCCCGATATAAAGCATGCAGTCTGTGTAATTCGGGTGATATGCCGTCAGGAAGCATAGTATTCTGCTTTGAACGTGAAGGAACTGCATATCACAGAGGTTCATGCGCATCAATAAACAGGCATACTATGGTTATGGACAGGTCGGAAGCTGTAAAAAAAGGGTATGGTAAATGCAGCAAATGTGGAGGCGGATAATTATGTGGGACAATAAAGAATATAGCCTGAGATTAAAAGAAAACTCAGTGCTGGATTTTGAGAAAATAATGCTTACATCAGGAGAATGCAGTCTTTTTATGCCTATGGGATTTATGACTGCAGATGAGGGTGAGACAGTATGCTATGACTGCAGCGGATTTATTCCTCTCAGCCGGTATCAGATAGAAAAAACCGATGATGCCCTTTACATTATGGAAAATATACTTATTATACTCAACCGGGCGGTAGAATACCTGCTGGATCCGGCTAAGGTGACCCTGACTACAGATACGGTATTCTACAACAAGGAAACAGGAGAAGTAAAAATAACGTATGTGCCTCTGAGCAGCGACCAGGTGAATATCAAGAAAAGTCTGGTGGGATTTATCGGACAGTTGAGGCGCGATATTCGGGACAGGTTTGCAGATTACCTTACTGAAACAGCAAAGTATATTTATTATTATAACTACAACCTTACTGATATCGTAAATAAAGTAGGATTATTCAGGAGGGAAATATATATATCTGAGAGTGGTGAGTGTATTGAAAAAGAAACTTGAATTATCTGAAAAGTATGATAAAAGAAAATTGAATAACGAGGTTGATGAAAACCCGAGAGACCTTTTAACAAGGCGCCGAAGCAGCAAATTCGGGGAAGTGGCAGTTCCCTGATGGAAACTAGCAGGCAAAAACAGGGCTTTCAGACTGACTTTGGAGAGATCGCTTCGATGCGGCGCCTACGAGGATATAACCAACTGGCAAACGGACAAAGGAATGTGCTGTATTTCAGGCATGTTCCTTTTACATATTTAATTAACAACGGAACGCAATAAAACAGCACAAGAGTTATTCAAAATCCACTGCTGAGTAGAAATGGGGTTTCCCCGACCAAAAGCAAGGAGGAAAGAGTTATGAAGATGTTGTTAGTAGGATCAGGTGCAGTAGGTGAATCTATTCTCAGAATACTTCAGTCAAGGGATCCTGAAAGTGAATGGCTGGAAAAGGTAGTAGTAGGTGATTATGATTTTGATCGTGCACAGGAGGTCTGTGAACATCTGGGTGACAGCTCGCGTTTCACTCCACAGCAGCTGAATGCTAAAAATGTGGATGAGATGGTGAAAGTAATTAAAGATAACGGGTGCGATTTCGTAATGGATGCTGCTGCGCCTTTCGTATCAAATAATATTTTTGATGCTGCATATGAGGCGGGTGCCAACTATGCCAGCATGGGAACATGGACTGTTCCGTATGATCCGCCTGTATACGGAATCGGTCTTGAAAACAGCTACAGTGAATATATGGCTGACTATAATTTCAGCCGCCACGAGGATTGGAAGAAAAAAGGCAATATGGCTTGTATATGTCTAGGCATAGATCCCGGTGTGGTAGATGTGTTTGCTAAATTTGCTGCAGAGTATCTGTTTGATGAGATTAAGGAAATACATGTTAAGGATGGAGGAAATCTTGATATTCCTACTGCCGGCGAGGATGATATCACCTTCGGGTTCAATGTACGGACCGTTCTTGATGAATGCGTGAATCCGAATGTTGAGTGGGACAAGGAAAAAGGATTCATCGTAGACAGACCGTTCTCCGGAGAAGAAATATTCGAACTTCCTGCAGGTGTGGGCCCTAACAAGATGGTAAAGGTAGAGCATGAAGAAACTGTGCTTATGCCTAGATTCCTCGAAAAATATGGGCTTGAGAAATGCACATTCAAGATTGCCCTTGATGACAATCTGGTAAATGCGCTGAAAGTGATAACCGCTCTGGGACTCAGAAGCATCAAGCCTGTAGAGGTAAACGGTCAGACAATAATACCTAGAGATATAGTTGCTGCATGTGCGCCGCAGCCTAAGGATATCGGTGATGAAATGACCGGCAAAATGTGTGTCGGAGTTCATTGCATAGGTATAAAGGATGGCATGAAAAGAGAAATTTTCATGTATCAGCCATTTGATAATCAGGAATCGATGAAGAAATGGAATATGCAGGCTGTTGTCGCTCAGACAGGCTTTGGAGCAGCTGTCGGTATTGAGCTGATAGGTAAAGGTATCTGGAAAGATACGGGAGTATATGCGCCGGAGTATTTTGATCCTATCCCATATCTGGAAATCATGGATGAGGCCGGATTCGACTATGGAATTGTTGAAATGGATTCACCTTATAAGGATGCAAAGGATAAGGAGATGATGGCTGAAATTTTCAGACAGGCTAAAAACAAGTAGAAATAATAAGCAAGGTTAATCAGCTATGGGGCCTGTCCGGCCCCATAGTATTTTATCAGGGAGGTGAAGTTATGGCTCAGCAACAGGTTCAGGGTGTAGCGGGACTTAAAAAGCATGATATTAAAGTATCAGGAATTGTGTTTATGCTTTATTGCCTGGTAGCTGCAGGAGCTTTCGGAATCGAAGAAATGATCCCGGAGGCCGGTCCGGGAATGACATTGATACTGCTTATCATTTTCCCGATAATATGGGCATACCCGATAAGCAATATGGTGGCGGAATGCGGGTCTGTGCTGCCTTCTGAAGGCGGTGTCTATGTATGGGTCAAAGAGGCCTTCGGCGAGTTCTGGGGGTTCCAGGCAGGATGGTGGGGAACTGTCTCCACATATATCACTAATGGCGTGTATGTTGCTCTGGTGGCTGGCTATGTAAGTCAGATGATCCCTATGTCAGAGGTGGCAATACATGTGCTTAAAATCGGAATGATACTGATTTTTACAATTATCAACCTGCTTGGCCTGAAAGAAGTAGGAAAAGTAAGCACGATACTGTCCATACTGATTGTACTGGCCTTCGCTCTGGTGGCACTGGTAGGATTCCTCAACTGGAATACCAACCCTATGGACCCGATAATGCCGGAAGGATATAGCCTTATTGACGGAGTCGGAGGAGGAATATGCATATGCGTATGGATGTACTGTGGTTATGAATGCATTTCAAACATGGCCGGAGAAGTCAAGAATCCTCAGGTGATTCCAAAGGGTCTGCTTATTGCAATGCCTCTGGTTGCTCTGACATATGTGCTGCCTACTCTCGGGGGACTTGCTTCACTGCCGGCAGGAACATGGGAAAACTGGTCAACTGATGGCGGGTTCACAGGCGAGACAGTAGGATACGCTACTGTGCTTACCGCAAATCTTGGACCGGCGTGGGGATATATTTTTCTCGTAGTTGCCATTGTATCTCAGTGTGCGATATTCAATACATATCTGGCATCAGGTTCAAGAGGATTTTTCGTACTTGCAGATGACAATCTTTGTCCTAAGTTCCTGGTAAAGGTAAGTAAAAAAAGAGGAGTGCCTTATGTAGGTATCATTTCACTTGCCATAGTTACGCTGATACTGGCACAGAAAGACTTCACAACCCTTGTAAGCATGGAAGTTGTGTTCATGCTGGCACTTTATATTATACTGCCGCTTGCAGTCATAAAACTGCGAAAAAAGCTTCCGGTTGAAGAGCGCAGGAAGAGAGATCTGTTTATAATGCCAGGCGGCAGAGCCGGACTGATTTTCTACTGTGGATTCCCTATTGCTATAGCAGTTATTGCACTGCTGATAAACGGTACAGATTATTTCGTAATGGGGCTGCTTGCAACAGCATCAGGACCTGTAGCATACGTGATAGTGAAAGCCGTATATGGAGGTTTATCGAAAAATGATCCGGAGCACTATCCTCTTAATACCAGAACAAGGCTTGCTGTAGGAGATACTGTCAGGATCGGGGCATATCTTATTATAGCCGGAGCATTTGGATTCCTCGGACAGTTCTGGCTCAGATGGTATGAAATCGATTATGGAGAATGGGGCACTGATGATTATGATATGATGGGAGATATAATACCTCAAGTGCTTGATATTCTGAAATGGGCAGGGCTTGCAGCACTGGCAGTCGGTATCATAGTTGTGGCAATAGGATGGAAAAAAGACAGACCGGCACCGGAAGTCAGACCGGATATAGATGCTTTGCTTGATAAATATCTGAATGAAGAAAAGCGTGAAAGCTTTTTCGATGATTAACTGAATGAGAAAGGACCGGAACCGGATATGCAGCATTTAACGCATTCAGGTTTCCGGTCCGTTTTTATTTGAAGAAATGTTGTAAAATATTCGCATATAATGTAGGATATACAATGTATGAAGACCCATTAAGCATGTCTGTTGAAGTCATAAAACATATATTGCCTTAATAGAATTAAGTATGTACAGAACGTATAAATGTAAGCTGGTTTCAGTTTACAGGAAGAGAGGCAGATATGTATAAAAAGAGAAGAACGGCAGCGTACAGAAGGCGAAATGGAATGTCGCGGCACAGGAACGCAGGGACATCATTCAAGCTTGTCGTCATGATATTGTGTATTTCTGTCGGATGCGGGTATGCTACAGCAAAATATGTGGTTGAACCTGTGGTGAATTATATACCGCAGAAAGAAGAAACACAGACGTTGGAAAAGAAGGGTGACAGTATCGGAAATAGAGATGCCGGCAAATCAGAACCAGATGGACTTATTGAGGATGAGGCTGAGATCAAAGATACAGAAGGAGCAGCGGGATATGCAGTTCAGTTCGGATGCTATTCAAGTCGTGCCGCAGCAGAAGCTGTAAAAGCCAATATTGATATACAGGGTCTTCAGATAATAGAATATAATAAAATGTACAAAATTACCGGTGAGATATACAGCGATAAAGAAAAAGCAAAGAAAGCTCTGGCAGAGCTGCCTGAAAACATTGATGCTTTTGTGACAGCTGTATATAAATGATCCGGGGTTAAGGGTGGCAGTTCATGATACCATTATCTACAAAAATGAGACCTTCAAAGCTGAAAGATTTTGTGGGTCAGACACATTTCATGTTTGAAGGATCACTGTTTTACAATTCAATAAAGAACAAAACCTTCGATTCTGCTGTTTTCTATGGTCCTTCAGGGACAGGCAAGACAACACTGGCGAGAATAATAGCCGCCGAAATCGACAGCAGTTTTGTGGAAATCAATGCATCGACAACAGGAACAAAAGAATTAAAAACCATTCTGGAAAATGCATCTGTGAGATTTTACGGTCTTCAGCAGGAAACCACTTTCCTGTATGTGGATGAGGTGCACAGATGGAACAAGCTTCAGCAGGACTCGCTGCTCAAGGCTCTGGAAGAAGGGACAATCAAATTTATCGGGAGCACCACCGAGAATCCGTATTTCTCTATCAACAATGCTGTCATAAGCAGAGTCAGAAATATATATGAATTCCGGAGGCTGACGACCGATGAACTTACGTGTATTCTTAAAAGGACTCTGGACGATAAAGAAAAGGGCTTCGGAGGTCTGAATGTGAAATACGATGAGGAGGCCCTGCGTATCCTGGCCGATATGAGCAATGGGGACTGCAGAGTGGCTCTGGATACACTGGGATTTATAGTGGACAACCTCTCTGATGGCAGAGTGCTGGATAAAGCTATTGTTGGAGAAGCTATGCAGCAGCAGACTACGTTTTATGATAAACAGGAAGATAAATACAATCTTCTGTCTGCTTTGCAGAAATCTGTGAGAGGCAGTGATCCCGATGCGGCAATCCATTATCTGGCGCGGCTTCTTGAAGGCGGAGCAGATATTGTCATGATAGGCAGAAGACTTATGGTTATGGCAAGTGAAGATATAGGAATGGCATATCCGAGTGCTATATCAATAGTTGCAGCATGCGTGCAGGCTGCTCAGATGACGGGATTGCCTGAAGCAAAGATAAATCTGGCACATGCTGTAATACTGCTGGCTTCCTGTCCTAAATCAAATTCGGCATATATGGCACTTCAGAAAGCTGAGGCGGATCTGAAACAACGTAAAATCGATGATGTCCCTTTGCATCTCATGGACTCGCATTACAGCGGAGCATCGAAGCTGGGAAGAGGTAAGGATTATCTGTATCCCCATGCTTTTGGCGGATATGTGACGCAGCAGTATCTGCCAGACAACCTGTACAGAGAAGGTGTCAGGTATTATGAACCTACGTCAAACGGCAGCGAAGCTGCATTCAGAAAGTATCTTGAGGAGTTGAAAAAAATAGATGAAAGAAATAATAAGGGCTGAGAATGCCGGTTTCTGTTTTGGAGTGAAACAGGCAATAGAAAAGGCAGAGAGAGCAGCAGAAGAAGGCAGTGAAAACATTTATTCCATGGGATCCCTCATTCATAATGAACGTGTAACTGAAGATCTGGAAAAGCGAGGAATCAGGATAATCAGTTCACTTGAAGATGTGCCATCGGGTTCAGAGGTGATAATAAGATCACATGGCGAAGGCAGAAATCTCTATACTGAAGCGGAAAAAAGGGGTATAAAGCTTGTAGATGCCACTTGTCCGTTTGTGGCCAAAATACACAAGCTTGTGTATGAAACGGAAAAGCAGGTGGTGATTGTCGGAGACCGGGAGCATCCTGAAGTGATGGGCATTTTCGGGTGGTGCAGAAAACCTGCAGTTGTTGTAGGCTCGTATGACGAGGCACTTGGGGTTGAGGAAGATGACTTTTTTATTGTGACACAGACAACGATAAGAGAAGCGGTGCTTGAAAGTGTAATAAAAGCATTTGATGAGAACGGGAAAAGGTATGAAGTTCATAACACGATATGCAGTGCGACATCAAAACGTCAGGAGTCATGCAGGAAACTGGCTGAGAACTCTGATCTGATGATAGTTGTAGGTGGAAGAAACAGTTCAAATACCAAAAAATTATATGAAATTTCAAAAAAATATTGTGCAAATTCGTATTTTGTTGAAAATATTGAAGATTTACCGTTGAAAGAAGTGCAAAAATGTAATAGAATAGGAATAGCAGCAGGTGCTTCGACGCCTGAATGCACTATTAAGGAGGTTATTGCCAGAATGAGTGATGTAACACTTGAAAACAATGAATTAAACATGAACGATCTTATGGACGAGATCGAGAAGTCCCTGAGATTACCAAGAAGTGGCGAAATTGTCACAGGAAAAGTGCACCAGGTTACAGATAAAGAGGTGATCGTAAACTTAGGTTGCAAAAAGGACGGAATTCTTCCAGTTGCGGAAGTAACACTGGAAGATGGTCAGACATTAGCAGATGCCTTCAAAGTTGATGATGAGATCCAGGCAAAGGTTATCAAAACAGATGATGGAGATGGCGGCATTTTACTTTCAAAGAAAAAGTTAGAAATCAGCGCTAACTGGGATGAAATCGTTAAGGCGCTTGAAGATAAAACAGTTCTTGAAGTCAAAGTAACCAGACCTGTTAATGGTGGAGTTATTGCTGAATATAAGGAAGTATCAGGCTTCATCCCGCTTTCACAGCTTTCAGATCATTATGTTGAGAATGCTGAAGAATTTGTTGGACAGACTATGGAAGTCAGAGTTTCCAGAGTAGACCAGAGAAGAAACAGAGCTGTGTTCTCACACAAACTGTTCCTGAACGAAGAAAAAGAAAAGCTTATAGCTGAGATCTGGGAAAACCTCAATGTGGATGATGTTGTAGAGGGTACAGTAATGAGATTCACTGATTACGGTGCTTTCGTAGATATCGGCGGCATTGATGGACTCCTTCACATTTCAGAAATTTCATGGGGTAAGCTCAAGCACCCTCAGGAAGTTCTTTCAATCGGACAGAAAATCAATGTCAAGGTTCTGTCAATGAACAGAGAAAAGGGCAAGATTTCATTAGGTCTCAAGCAGAATCAGCCTGAACCTTGGAGCGTTATCGATGACAATTATCAGGTTGGACAGGTTATCGAAGGCAAGGTTGTTCAGATTAAAGAATACGGTGCTTTCGTTGAACTGGAGCCGGGACTTGACGGACTCGTACATATTTCTGAAGTTGCTCATAAGAGAGTTGGAAATATCAACGATGAACTGGAAGTTGGCCAGATTGTAACTGCTAAGATCCTTGAGATCGACAAAGAGAGAAAGAGAATCAGCCTCAGCATCAGAGAAACAATTGAAGCTCCGGCTGAGGAACCGGCAGAAGCTGAAGTTCCTGCTGAAGAACCTGCAGAAACAGAAGAAGCTTAGGATGTTCCTATTAATAAAGAAATATAATAAGAGATGGTCTGACCATCTCTTATTTTTTTATCGGACAGGACTTTGCATACGAAATAACAGAGGAGCAGATATGAGAAAAATACTAGTGAGCATGTGCCTGTACGGAGGAGAACCCGTAAGATACGATGGTAAATCAAAGGAAGAGACCAGTGTAATTTTTACAAAATGGAAGGAAGAAGGCAGACTGGTTCCCGTGTGCCCGGAGATCTTCGGTGGACTTCCTGTTCCCAGGAGTGATGCCCAGAGGCAGGGAAGCAGAATAATTGCGAGAAATGGCAGAGATGTGACAGCAGAATATCTTAAAGGTGCAGAAGAAGCTGTGCGACTGGCATCTGAAGAAAAGGTCATCTGTGCAGTGATGAAAGAGAAAAGTCCATCCTGCGGCAGCAGCAGGATTTATGACGGTTCCTTCTCGGGAAAACTGATCGAAGGTGAGGGCCTTGCAGTGGAGCTTCTAAGGAAGGCCGGTGTGAAAGTGTTTTCTGAAAAACAGCTTGATGAAGTTAAGGCACTGCTGGATACAGCAGAAAGTGTTTAATAATGCGAAAGGAAAAATAAGTTGGACGTAAGAAAAAATATAGTACTGATAGGAATGCCGTCCTGCGGCAAAAGTGTGACCGGTGTAGTTCTGGCCAAAGCACTTAAAATGAAATTCGTAGATACTGATCTGCTTATCCAGGAGGAGGCCGGCAAAGGTCTTCAGGAGATTATAAACGAAGATGGCATTGAAGCTTTCAAAAAAATCGAAGAAAAGGTGCTGGGTTCTGTAGAACTGGATAATGCTGTTATTGCCACAGGAGGCAGTGCTGTATACTACGATGCTGCAATGAAACATCTCAAGGAAAATGGTGTGACAGTATATATACAGGTTTCCCTGAAAACTGTGAAAGCTCGTCTCAGTAACATAAGAACCAGAGGAGTTGCGATGGGAAAGGGGCAGACGCTGGATGATCTGTATGATATAAGGGTGCCTCTTTATGAAAAATATGCGGATATAACGGTAGAATCGGACAACAGATGCACGATGGAGGATACTGTTGAAAAGATTATTAAAGAATTAGGATATTGAGAGGCTGATATGTTTCAAGGGAAAAGAGCGGTTATTTTTGATATGGATGGAACTCTGATCGATTCCGTCGGCATATGGAATGAAGTAGACAGAAGGATTCTCTGCCGGTATGGAAGAAATGGCGCGGATAAACTGACAGAAAAGGAAATACAGCAGCAGAGAGATGAGATCCTTCGCATACATAGAAGTGCCATAGATCCCTACAGAGAATATTATATTGAATTAAAGAGAAGGTATGATTTTGAGGGATCTGCTGAGGAGGCGATAAGCGCCAGATATGAACTGGCTCAGAGTATGCTTGCAGACAGCATAGATTACAAACCGGGTGCAGAGGTTTTCCTGAAGGAGCTGAAACGCAGAGGGTTTATACTTGTAATAGCATCTACAACTAAACAGAGCAATATGGAGGTTTACAGAAAAAAGAACTGCAGCATCATGGCAAAGGCTTCTATTGATGATACCTTTGAAATTGTCTATACAAGAGAAGATGTCGAGAACATGAAACCTGATCCTGAGGTTTATCTTAAGGTGATGGATGTACTTGGACTTGATGCGGAGGAGTGCCTTATTTTTGAAGATTCTCTAATAGGTACTGAAGCAGCAAAAGCTTCAGGGGCAGAAGTTGCTGTAATTCATGACAGATATTCAGATGATGAACGCGATCAGATCAACAGTCTGGCAGATTATATCATTGATGATTATTATCAGGCCTGCAGGATGCTGATGAAATAATAAAGCAGAGAGCATTGCTGAGAATATAGTTTATGTAACATAATAAAGAAATCGGGAATATGCAGTTTGCAGATTCCCGATTCTGATATTTATGCAGATGCTTCAATGAGTTCTCTGGCAGATTTTAATGTTGTGTCAGTTATATTAGCGCCACCCAGAAGTCGCGCTATTTCAGTGACTTTTTCTTCGTCGGAAAGCTGTGTGACGGTAGTGTATGTCATAGTGTCATCTGAACTTTTTGCGATTTTATAATTATATCTGCCAAAAGCTGCGATCTGAGGCAGGTGCGTGATGCAGATAATCTGATGCTTCTGCGCAATTTCACACAATTTGCGGCCTACAACACTGGCGGCTATTCCGCTGATTCCACTGTCTATTTCATCAAAAATCATTGTTGGAATCTCATCGTAATCACCTATTATTTTCTTGAAGGCCAGCATGATTCTGGACATTTCACCACCTGAGGCTATTCTGCTCAGAGGCTTCATAGGTTCGCCGCGGTTAGTGCTGATAAGAAACTCGACAATATCGGTCCCATCTGCAGTGAAAGTGTCTGATCTGCTGAAATTTATTGAGAAGTCAGCATCCTTGAAATTGAGCTGTGAGAGCTCATTTTTTATTTTCTTCTCCAGCTCAGCTGAAGATTCTTTCCTGATTTCGGATAATGTATTGCAGGCAGCTTCGAGGTTCACTCTGGATTCCGCAAGCTTATTTTCAAGTTCTGCTCTGAAAGCGTCCATGTTTTCTATATGAGACAGCCGCTCAGAGAGCTGATCCTTGTATTCAATAAGCTGGTCTATTGTCATGCCGTGCTTGTTTTTTAGCTTATTTATTGTCTCAATGCGTGCGATTTTGCTGTCCAGCTCTTCTGGAGAGAAGACGGCACTGTCACGGCAGTCCCTGATTGAAGAACATATATCTTCAAAATCATAGTACAGTTCGCTGATACGAGCACTTAATTCTCCAAGAGTTTCAGAATATGATGCGGTTTCGCTCAGCATATCTGAAACTCTTTTGAGTGCTGATATTATGGAATAATCGTCTTCAGATGCGATCTGATATGCTCCTGCAAGGTCTTCGTATATCTTTTCGCTGTTCTGAAGCAGAGATATTTCGCCCTCCAGAATATCGTCTTCTCCGGGCTGCAGATCTGCTGCTTCCAGTTCCTGTAGCTCGAAGGCCATGAAATCCTGTTCCCGTTTGTCTTTATTTGCCTGGGAAATAATATCCTTCAGTCTGTTTCTGATATTGGAGTACTGTTCATAGCATGCGGAGACCTGTTCTTTAGCAGGAAGTGTTCTGTCTTTCCGATACAGATCCACAAGACTTATATGATATTCAGGATTCAGAAGCGACTGATGATCATACTGCCCGTGAATATCTGCAAGCTTTCTGCATATTTTGTTCAGGTTTCCGAGGGTGACAATGTTGTCATTGACCCGGCAGATGTTTTTGCCGGAAGCAGAAATCTCTCTTGTTATCACGTATTCCTGATCATCATAATCCGCTACCATCTGAATGACAGCTTTATCTGCTCCAGAGCGAACAAAAGCAGTATCCGCCCTGCTGCCCAGAGCGAGACTGACTGCTTCTATAACTATGGATTTGCCGGCTCCTGTTTCGCCGGTAATGATATTAAGTCCATCGTGGAAGTCCACATCGACATTTTCGATAATAGCGAAATTTCTGATGCTGATATGTCTGATCATTTAATACCTCTCAGATAAAAACTGTTATACAACTATTTTTTCAGCATGTTGTTGAGCAGGGTCACTACTTCAGGAGAGTTTTCCGGGTCATCCACCACAAACATTATTGTGTTATCGCCCGCAACTGATCCGATAACATGAGGCAGACACATGGAATCGAGTGCTTCTGCAGCAGCGTTGGCACATCCTGACAGAGTTTTGAGAAGCACGATATTCCCGGAGTAGGCTGTTGATTTCACAGTTTCTCTGTATATATTCGACAGTCTGTCTGAAACGGGACCATCCTGGCCTGCGGTCGCTGCATATTTATACTTTCCAGTTGATGACAGTATCTTGATGAGCTGAAGCTCCTTGATATCTCGTGATATTGTTGCCTGAGTAACTTCATACCCGTACTCGCGAAGCATTGCTGCGAGCTTATCCTGAGTTTCAATTTCGTATTTTTCAATGAGCTCAAGAATTTTGTTCTGTCTGGAAATACGCATAATAATCCCCTCCGAATATGCTTATGTATTTCTAAAAGGCTACACCAGAAATACAATTGTAATAATGAATATTTTACGAGTGTATTTATAATTATACCACAAAGTAAAATTGCTTTTCAATAGACAAACATATGTTTGTGTGATATACTTAAGATTATTAAAGGAGCAGTTATGAAAATACTAGGAATCGACCCGGGATATGCTATACTGGGATATGGTGTGATCGAAAAAACAGGAAACAGATTCAGGGTATGCAGCTACGGAGCAATTACCACTGATGCAGGGATGGAAATGACAGACAGGCTTGAGCATCTTTATGATTCACTGCGTGAGATAATAGAAGAAGAGAAGCCGGATGTCGCATCGATAGAGCAGCTGTTTTTTAACACAAATGCCAAGACTGCCATCATGGTAGGGCAGGCAAGGGGTGTTGCTGTACTGGCATGCGTCAAGGGTGGTCTTGAAGTTGCTGAGTATACGCCGCTGCAGATAAAGCAGGCACTTGTGGGATATGGCAGAGCTGATAAGAAGCAGGTTCAAATGATGGTAAAGACTATTCTTAATCTGAAGGAAGTACCTAAGCCTGATGACACAGCTGATGCACTGGCGGCAGCAATCTGCCACGGACATTCTGCAGATACAAGAAAAAGATTAAAGGAGTTAAATATCAGATGATAGGATTTGTGAGAGGAATACTCGCAGAGAAGGGAAACGGATATATTGTCATCGATGTCAGCGGAATAGGATATGAAATTTTCGTCCCTGCCAATTCCGGTGCATATATGAGTGATGAGGGGCAGGAAGTCATGGTTCATACAGCCATGATGGTCAGAGAAGATGATATAAGCCTTTATGGATTTTCACGAAAAGGAGAACTTGATGCGTTCAGAAAGCTTATCACGGTAAGCGGGGTAGGAGCTAAAGCAGCTGTATCGATTCTGTCTTCATTTACTTTGGAGCAGCTGCAGCAGGCAATAGTGTTTGAGGATTCCAAAGCACTTACTAAAGCAAACGGCATAGGCAAGAAGACTGCAGAGAGGATAGTTCTGGAACTGAAGGATAAATTCACTGCTGACAGTATGGACAGCTCTGCTGCAGACCAGCAGACCGTATCGGAAACCGGTGCAGGACCATCAGACGGCAGGAGCGAGGCGGTATCTGCTCTTATTGCGTTGGGGTATACCAGAGGCGAAGCGACAAGTGCACTGGCAGGTGTGAAAGAAACTGACCTTACTGCAGAAGAGTATATAAAACTGGCACTTAAAAATTTGTTTTAAGGATATCTGAGGATAAAGAATGGATTACGAAGAGAGAATAACGGCCGCAGAGCTTGGCGAGGGTGAGGAGCGCAGCGAGAAGACCCTCAGGCCACAGACTCTTGATGACTATATAGGCCAGAAAAAAGCTACTGACAATTTAAAAATATTTATAGAAGCAGCCAAAATGAGACATGAACCGCTGGACCACGTTCTTTTTTACGGACCTCCGGGGCTTGGCAAGACTACGCTGGCAGGGATAATCTCCAATGAAATGGGTGTTGATATCAGGATTACATCAGGCCCGGCTATAGAACGTGCAGGAGATCTGGCAGCCATACTGACAAACCTTAATGAGAACGATGTTCTCTTTATTGATGAAATACACAGGCTCAACCGTTCAGTGGAGGAGGTTCTGTATTCTGCCATGGAGGATTATGCTCTGGATATAATCATAGGCAAGGGTCCTTCGGCCAGATCCATAAGGCTGGATATAGCAAAATTCACGCTGATAGGTGCCACAACAAGAGCTGGCAGTCTGTCGGCACCCCTCAGGGACAGATTCGGAGTAAGCTGCAAGTTTGAAATGTATACCCCGGATGAACTTAAAAAAATCATTGGCAGATCAGCTGATATTCTCGGAGTGACAGTTGATGATGAATCAATGGAAGAAATGGCGAGAAGATCCAGAGGTACTCCCCGTGTGGCTAACAGAATGCTCAAACGTGTCAGAGACTTTTCACAGGTGCGGGGAAACGGCAATGTTGATATAAATATAACAAGACAGGCACTGCAGGCACTGGGAGTTGATCCGATGGGTCTTGAGAGTCTGGACCGCGAGATATTGAGAACTATAATAGAACGGTTCAAAGGCGGACCGGTAGGCATTGATACGATAGCAGCATCTATAGGTGAAGAGCGGGTAACAATAGAAGACGTATATGAGCCATATCTGATTCAGCAGGGCTTTCTTCACAGGACGCCTAAGGGAAGAGTCGTATCTGAACTGGCCTATAAACATCTGGGCATCGAATACGGAGATGAGCAGATAGAGATAAAAATCAGTGATTAATATTGAGTTTTTAGAATAAAGAGGAATTATGTATGAGAATAGATGACTTCGATTATCATCTGCCGGAGGAGCTTATTGCACAGAAACCGGCTGACAGAAGAGACAGCTCCAGACTGCTTGTAGTTCATAGAGACAGCGGTGAAACAGAGCATAAACATTTTTATGAGATAGTGGATTATCTGAAGCCGGGAGACTGCCTTGTGATGAATAATTCAAAGGTTCTGCCTGCAAGGCTTTTTGGTGTCAAGGAAGGTACCGGCGCCAGAATTGAATTCCTGCTGATAAAAAGGATAGAGGGAGACATCTGGGAAACCATGGTAAAGCCGGGAAAGAGGCTGAAGCCAGGTGACAGCGTGCTTTTCTGCGAAGCCCCTCTGCTTCGTGCACATATCAGAGATTACGGAGCTGACGGGACCAGGATCGTTGAGTTTGAATATGAAGGAATTTTTATGGAGAGACTTGAGGAAATCGGCAGTATGCCGCTGCCTCCTTATATCGAAAGACCCAGCGAGGATGAAGACAAGGACAGATATCAGACTGTATACTGCAGAGAAGAGGGGTCTGTAGCAGCGCCTACAGCAGGGCTTCATTTCACTGAGGAACTGCTGGAGAAAGCAAAGAACAAGGGAGTTGAGCTTGTTTATGTCACTCTTCATGTAGGTATAGGAACGTTCAGACCGGTTAAATGTGAAAATATTGAAGAACACTCAATGCATTTTGAGGAGTATGAAATTAGTGAGGAAAGTGCAGCTGCAGTAAATCGTGCAAAACGTGAAGGCCGCAGGATAATTTCGGTGGGCACCACTTCAACGAGAACTCTTGAGAGTGCAGCATATACTGATGAAAACGGTTGCCATCAGATAAAGAGCGGGCATGACAGTACAGGAATATTTATTTATCCAGGATATGAATTTAAGATTGTTGACAGCCTGATCACCAATTTTCATCTGCCGAAATCGACACTGCTGATGCTGATATCGGCACTGTATGACAGGGAAAAAATACTGCAGGTGTATGATGAGGCGATAAGAGAAAAGTACAGGTTTTTCAGCTACGGGGATGCGATGTTCATTGAATAGGACGGATTTTCAGATCGTTTCAGGGAGAGGAGGAGTGTGATGGCTAAGACAGAAACAGTAACCCATGAGTTCGGGCCTTTCTATGACCATGATTCCAGAGTCCTTATTCTGGGCAGCATACCATCTCCTAAATCAAGGGAGCAGGGATTCTATTACGGACATCAGAGAAACAGGTTCTGGACGGTGATGGCAGATATTCTGGATGAGGATTTTCCCGAGACAGTCGAAGAGCGAAAGGTCATGCTGTCGTCCCATAATATTGCCTTGTGGGATGTGCTGGCCAGCTGTGAAATAAGAGGTGCTGATGACAGCAGCATTAGAAATCCGAAGGCTAATGACCTGAGAAGGATATTTGATGCGGCAGATATAACAGCGGTGTTTGCGACAGGTAAGAAAGCAGCGGCTCTTTATGACAGGTTCTGCCGAAGCACCTGCGGAATGGATGTGATATGTCTGCCTTCAACAAGCCCGGCAAACTGCGGGTGCTCCTATGAGCGGCTCAGGATGGAGTACAGCAGGATACTGGAATATCTATGATCTCAGAAACATGTCAAGCTCTCTGTTGAATTTTTCGGGATCTTCAAGGAAGAGACAGTGCCCGCATTCATGGAAGATTACAAGTCTGCTGTTATCACCGATGTGATCTTTCATATACTCCCCATGTTTAGGGAAACAGATCAGACCTTTTCCGCTGTATGCAAGAAGTACGGGAATTTCAATCCGGGGCAGAATTCTCCTGTAATCTTCTGATGCCATTGATATCCAGGAGTTTACCATGCAGTGAGGTGTGTTATCCTTTACTTCAGAAAGTACCCATTCATATTCAGGTTCGTTTCTGCTGAAGTCTGATGCAAAGCAGTTAGGTGTGAAACGTTCTGCTGCAGCATCCCAATCTGCAGACATTGCAGACAGAAACATGAAGTTCTTTTTCAAGGTCATGGAAGCACCGTGTCCCAGCTTCCATTCACTGTCATTAAGCAGTTTCGGTGTCATATCTATAAAACACAGTTTGTCTAAATGAGAACTTTTGTATTTTCGGATATATGAAAGCAGTATACTTGTTCCCATAGACCAGCCGACAGCGTTCACTTTATCCAGTTTCAGGTATTCTATAAGTTCCCAGAGGTCTGCAGCCAGCCGGCGGAGCGTCATGTTCTTTTCGGTGATTTCAGAACGGTCGGATCTGCCGTGTCCTCTGAGATCATACAGTATCACGCGATAATTGTCGGACAGCTCTCCAGTCTGATACTTGAAAAACCTGTGATTGCATGCCCACCCATGTATGAAAATAAGCGGTTTGCCGCTGCCGTGCTCTTCGTAATATATTCTGCAGCTGTCACTTGTGATAAAATATGGCATTTTCCTGATTACCTCCTGCTGGCTGATACTATCTAGATTATACTAAAATAAAGTCAGAAACAAAAGAAAAAGCTCGCGCATTTCATACATGAGCAGGGATTTGATATGATTTCCGGTTTAAAAAAACGGGACGATATGATATTATTATATAACCTGATAAAACAAAGAAAAACAGGAACTGAAAGGAAAACAAGATGCCAGCAGTTACTTATGAGCTGATTAAGACAGATACGAGAACAAAAGCCAGAAGAGGTCGTGTGACAACTCCTCACGGTACAATAGAAACTCCGGTGTTTATGCCGGTGGGCACAGCAGCAACGGTTAAAGCCATGCGCCCTGAAGAAATCAAAGAGCTTGGTGCGGAAATCATTCTTTCCAATACCTATCATCTTTATTTAAGACCGGGTCATGAGATTGTCAAAGCAGCAGGCGGACTTCATAAATTCATGAACTGGGACAGACCGATACTGACAGACAGCGGCGGTTTTCAGGTATTCAGTCTGGGAGCTATGCGAAAGATACGGGAAGAAGGTGTTGAATTCCGTTCGCATATTGATGGCTCCAAGCATATGCTGTCACCTGAAAAATCCATGGAAATACAGAATGCGCTGGGATCGGATATAATAATGGCATTTGATGAATGTGCTCCTTATCCTGCAGACAGACAGTACGTCAAGGATTCCCTTGAAAGGACAACAAGATGGCTCAGGCGCTGCAAAGAGTATCATCAGAATACAGACAGACAGTCTCTATTTGGTATAATGCAGGGAGGCATGTACACTGACCTGCGCAGGGAGAGCGCAGAGCAGATAGTCGAGCTTGATCTGCCCGGTTATGCTATCGGAGGTCTCAGTGTAGGGGAGCCTAAACCGCTGATGTATGAGATAATGGATGAATGCGTTGATTATCTCCCTAAAGAGAAACCAAGATATCTTATGGGAGTGGGCAGTCCGGACTGTCTCTTTGAAGGTGTCGAGCGGGGAATAGATATGTTCGACTGCGTGCTGCCTACGAGAATAGCAAGGCACGGTATGGCAATGACATCCCAGGGCAGAGTAAATATCAAGAATGCAGCCTATGAGAAGGATTTCGCTCCACTTGATCCGAATTGCGACTGCTACACATGCAGGAATTATTCAAAGGCATATCTGAGGCACCTTTTCAAGGCTGATGAGATTCTGTCATCCATGCTGATGACAAATCACAATCTGCATTTCCTGGTAAACACAATGAAGAATATCAGGAAGTCGATTGAGGAGGACAGGTTCCTGGAGTACAAGAAAGAATTCTATGAAAGCTACGGAAGGTTTTAAATATGGAAATATGCAGAGACAGTAATGTATGCGGAGGCTGTGTGTATCAGGGTGTTCCCTATGAAGAGCAGCTGGCCAATAAAGCGGGAGAGGTGCGAGGCCTTCTTGAAAAGAAGGACATAAGATATGAGGACTTGCTTCCTATTGAGCCGGCTCCTGACAGATATGCGTACAGGAACAAGATGGAGTATACTTTTGGCGATATGATCAAGGACGGACCTACTACGCTGGGAATGCACAAGAAAAAGCATTTCATGTCTATAATCACAGTGGATGAATGTCAGCTGGTGCACGAGGATTTCAACAGGGTGCTCAGAGGTGTTCTTGATTTTGTTATAGAAAAGGGTTATTCTCACTACCATAAAAAGACTCACAAGGGTCTTATGAGACATCTTATTGTGAGGCGTGGTGTGAGAACCGGAGAACTGCTGGTAAATGTGGTGACCAGTTCCGAGGAAGGCTTTGACGAAGAGGCATTCACAGAGATGATACTGGCTCTGCCTCTTGAAAATACTGTTGTCGGAGTGCTGAGAACAATAAACGACAGACTTGCCGATGCAGTGTACTGCGATGAGCTTAAGGTCCTTTACGGCAGAGACTATTACATGGAAGAAATAATGGGACTGAAATTCAGGGTAAGTGCATTTTCCTTCTTCCAGACTAATGTTGATGCTGTGGAGAATCTGTATACCTATGCCCTGAGCCTTATCGATGATTTTGAGAACAAGACAGCCTTCGATCTCTACTGCGGTACAGGAACCATAACTCAGACACTGGCAAAGCGTGCGGGAAAGGTTATCGGAATAGAGCTGGTGGATGAGGCGGTTGAAGCTGCCAGAGCCAATGCTGCTCTGAACGGTCTTGAAAATTGCGAATTTATTGCAGGAGATGTATTCAAGGTTCTGAATACTGTTGCAGACAAACCGGAGGTCATTGTGGTGGATCCGCCGAGGGTAGGCATCTCGGTTGATGCCCTTGATAAAATAATCAGCTATGGTGTGGATCAGATTGTATATATTTCCTGCAATCCTAAATCTCTGGTGGAAAATCTGTATTATCTGCAGTATTATGGATATCGGGTGAAATCTGTTAAGCCTTTTGATAATTTCCCGGGAACAAAGCATACGGAATGCGTATGTCTGCTGACGAGGAAAGGCATTCATGAAGCAGCCGGATGATTCTGAATGATCTGCCTCCGGGAAGAATCAGAAATGAAAAGTAAGTCAGTGGCTTGCAGAAACGGGACGGTGATATTTAGTCCTCCCAATATTGTACATGACGTGCTATAATGGATTATATAACAAATTGTATCCACCGAAAGAGAGGCGATAATAAATGGAGTTTAGTTATTCGGAGAAACAGCTTGAAATCAAGGCGATGCTCAGGGATTTTGCGGAGAAGGAAATTGTTCCTATTCTGGATAAGATGGACAGAGATGCGGAATATCCTCTGGAAACTGTTAAGAAACTGGGTAAAATGGGGATCATGGGAATGCCTTTTCCTGAGGAATACGGCGGCGCAGGTCTTGATTATGTCACATACGTCATGGCAGTGGAGGAAATATCCAAGATATGTCCGTCACATGGTGTTATCGTTCAGACTCATAATGCACTGTGCTGCTGGCCTATCTTTACATACGGAACTGAAGAGCAGAAGCGAAAATATCTGCCGTCACTGCTTTCAGGAGAAAAAATCGGTGCATTCGGTCTGACTGAGCCGAATGCAGGAACAGATGCTGCGATGCAGCAGACCATAGCAGAGGATAAGGGCGATCACTATGTGCTCAACGGTTCAAAGGTGTTCATTTCAGGTGGCGGAATAGCAGATGTCTATGTAATAATGGCCATGACTGACCAGTCGAAAGGGACAAAGGGCATCAGTGCATTTATTGTGGAAAAGGGAACACCGGGATTCTATAAAGGCAGAACTGAAGATAAAATGGGAATAAGAGGCTCCATCGTATCAGAACTGGTATTCGATGACTGTATCGTACCTAAGGAGAATCTGTTAGGGGAACTTGGAAAAGGCTTCAAGGTTGCTATGACATCCCTTGATGTGGGCCGTCTAGGAATCGCGGCACAGGCACTGGGAATCGCACAGGGGGCCTTTGACATGACTGTGGCATACATGCAGCACAGGGAACAGTTCGGTAAGAAGCTCAGTGGATTCCAGGCTATGGCATTTGAAATGGCGGAAATGGAAACCAGAATAGACGCCTCAAGACTGCTGCTTTACAAGGCGGCGTATATCCGCGAGAAGGGACTTCCGGAAACGACTGAATCGGCGGCAAAAGCCAAGCTGTCCTGTTCATCAACAGCGATGGATGTCACGGTCAAGGCAGTGCAGTTCCATGGAGGATACGGATATATCAAAGATCTTCCTATTGAAAGGTATATGCGCGATGCCAAGATAACCCAGATATATGAAGGAACTTCAGAAGTAATGAAGCTTGTTATATCCGGAAAGATTTTCCCTAAGAAGAAGGCTCCTAAGGAAGAAAAGGCACCTGTTGTATTGCTCGACACTGTTGATGAACTCATTGAAACTCTCGCTGATGTGAAGAAGGATGATATCGTCTGTGCCGGCGGAAGAGGCTTCAGGAAGACAGAGAGTCTTGAACTGGTTGAGAAGCTTGCTGAGGTGACAGGCGGAACCTTTGCGGCTTCCAGAGGCGCTGTATCAATGGGATGGGCTGATGAAGAAGTTCAGGTGGGCCTGACAGGTAAAAAGGTGACACCGGATATCTACATCGCGTGCGGTATCTCCGGAATGAACCAGCATCTTGCAGGTATGAAGAACTCGTCGTTGATCGTTGCAATCAACAAGAATCCTAAAGCTCCTATCTTCAAGGCTGCTGATTTCGGTATTGTCGGAAATGTATATGATGTTCTTCCGGAACTTATCGAAAAATGGAACAAGTAAGTAAAAAGCAATTAACAGAAAAACGGCGGTACGGATTTTCCGGATCGCCGTTTTCTGTTAATTATTTTCGGTTGCTGTTACAGGACAAGACTTTCCATAAAATGGATTATATTGAGCATTGCCGCTTCCTGATGTGATGTATCGAAACTGTATGAGATGATGTTCAGATTGTCAGCTTTAGAAGAAATTATGTCACATTCTCCCGAGCTGAGAGTTGAAGTCTGAATATAATCATCTGATCCGAGAGCTTCAGCGAAAAAGCTTCCCAGTGATTTGCTGCTGTCTGATGACCAGGTGGTTACTGTATCTGTAGAGGAGTAATCAGCTTCACACAGTCCTGAAGTTGTCTGGAACATATTTTTCATTTCTTCAAGCACATTTGAATCGGAACTTCTGGAATTAATCTTCAGACGGAACCTGTTATCTGATGTGCTTACATATGATATGTCTGAAGCTGCGATTATTTCACCGCTCTCATCATCCTGCTGATATATGCCCGTTTTGAGAGTGTACATAAGGCTGATGATGTTATCGGATGATTCATTGCTGAGCACCGTTTCCGGCATATCTGTTTCGGTTAAAGTATAAATGAAGTTCTGCTCAAGCTTCTCGAATCTCTTCTTTACTTTCTCATAGGAGCTGTTGAACCTGCTGGTAAAACTGTCTACATCGTTATTGTCGATAACTACCACCGCAGTTGCCGACTGAGGTGTATAACCTTTCTCGGTATCACATTCGAAGGATGCCAGCTGAAACAGCTGGCCGGAGCTTTTCTCAGTAGCAAGCAGGCTGCCTATGGTGTCAATAGGATTAGGAAAGTGGCTGCTGTAATCAAAAGGATCAGAATAGCTTGTTGTTGTCATTGTTATTTTAAAGGCATTCTGATAATCCGGAGAGGTTGATGATGTTTCAGAGGTCATTGTGCCCTCGGAAGTATAGCATCCGGACGTATAAAGCAGCGACTCATCATCATATTCAAGATTTATGATGTTGTCATAATCTGTATATTCAGGATCAAGATCAGCAGCACCTTTGAGATGTCCTCCTTCATTTTCTGTAATGATAAGGACTATGTCACCGTGGTTTTCAGGCCCAAGAAGTGCAGTTAGAGCTGTGGACAGTGTTTGGAGTGAATCGCTGAAATCTCTGGTATTGACCTGGCATTGAAGCATCGTGGATTCGCTGTCTGAACAGCCGTCCGTCGCCGGGTTTGAGAGAATCATGTATGTGTCAGTACGTTTCTTCACCTTAATCTCATTGTTGTTTGACCACGATTCAAGATATTCCGATACAAGTGAATAATCGCCGTCCGATCCCGAGAAGTTTGACTGAAGCTCTTCAGACGTTGTTTCAAACGCCGCTTTCAGTTCTTTCTCGCGGTCTATTTCCTCCAGACCGCATCCGCACATGAATAGAGTAAGTAATAATGTACCTGATATAATAAAAAGAAAAAATTTCCTCATAATTGATTTTTCTCCTTGTTTGTTTGTGTTATTCTTAATATAATAATATAATAACATATGAAAAAATAATTTTGTAGAGTTTAAATGAATCTTTGATAAAATCTGTAAGGAGACTGAAATGGAGACTCAGAATTTTATAATTAGAGAAACTGAATTTGCGGACTATGAGTTTTTTGCCAGATGGGAAACTGATCCACAGGTTATTAAATACCTTAGCTTTGATGAAGACAGAACTTATGAAGATGTAGTTACAGAGGCTCTATATAATAAATTTTCAGCAGATAAGCTTGACTATACAGTAGTGAGCAGAGAGACAGGCAAACCGGTGGGGAGAATATTCATTTCCAGACTTGACAGACATTCGGATTCCCTGGATATAACCAAATTCTATATAGGAGAATCTGAGTTGTGGGGCAGGGGATATGGACGTGAAATAATGAATGAACTGCTGAAATACTGTTTCACATTCCTCCATATGGAGAGAGTCACGCTGGATTATTACACAGGTAATAAACGCGCTTCGACGCTCTATGAAAGTCTTGGATTCAAATCTGAGGGCGTTGCCAGAAATGCCACGAGAAAAGACGGACGGTATTATGATCTGCACCTCATGTCCATGCTGAGAGCAGAGTTTTTCGATGAAAACTGATATTCTGTTCTCGAGAATGCCCTGAAAGCAGACGATTTGATGTGCATCCGCAGCTTCGGTAACCGCCGGAGCTGTTTTGTTTTGCCGGAAGGTGACAGCCGGCTGTGAAAAAGAACATTGAAATACATAAAATATAGTTGACTGCAACTGTATTTAGGGTATAATTTTCATGGTATATATAATAACAGACGATATATTGTGGTTTTATGTAATGAGATAACAGGGAGATACAGTATGGAACAGATCAGAAAAATAATTAAAAGAGATGGACGAACCGTAGATTTTAATGTGGACAAAATTGCCGATGCCATATACAAAGCCGCCCAGGTGCTGGGAGGCAAGGACAGGGACATGGCTAAATATCTGGCAAGACAGGTTGAAGTCTATCTCATCGAAATATGTCATAATGAAGTTCCTACTGTTGAACAGATACAGGATACAGTGGAGAAGGTACTCATCGAAAACGGACATGCCAGAACCGCCAAGGAGTACATACTCTACAGAGCTGAGCGTACGAGAGTAAGAGATATGAATACCAGGCTTATGAAAACTTATGAGGATCTTACTTTCAAAGAGGCAAAGGACAATGATACCAAACGAGAGAATGCCAATATCGATGGCGATACTGCCATGGGAACCATGCTGAAATACGGCTCGGAGGGTGCCAAGCAGTTTTATGAGATGTTTGTGCTGAAGCCGGAGCATGCTCAGGCTCACAGAGATGGTGATATACATATACATGATATGGATTTTCTCACACTGACTACAACATGCTGCCAGATCGATATTGAGAAGTTGTTCAGAGGAGGATTCTCAACCGGTCATGGATTTTTAAGAGAGCCTAATGATATACAGAGCTATGCTGCCCTTGCCTGCATTGCAATTCAGTCAAATCAGAATGATCAGCATGGAGGACAGAGCATACCGGATTTTGATTACGGCATGGCAGGAGGAGTCAGGAAAACATACAGGAAACTGTACTGGACTAACATGGGCAAGATGTTGAATCTTCTGTTTGATATTGAAGACGGTGTTGAAAAAACAAAATCCATAGGTGCGGAGATAATGGAAAAACATGATGTTTTCCCTGTTCTGGCTGATGATAACGGTTATAAAGAAATCGAAAAAGCTTTTCTGAGAGAAGTTATTGATGAGAAATTTATAGATAAACTTCAGAAGAAAGCAACAAAATATGCAAACGAAGAGATAAAGCGAGCTACATATCAGGCTATGGAAGCATTTGTACATAACCTGAATACAATGCATTCGAGAGCAGGTGCACAGATTCCTTTTTCTTCGATAAACTATGGTACAGATACATCTCCGGAAGGCAGGATGATTATAGAGAATATTCTGCTGGCCACAGAGGCAGGCCTGGGAAACGGGGAAACTGCTATTTTCCCTATACACATTTTCAAGCTTAAAGAAGGTGTGAACTATAATCCGGAGGATCCGAACTACGACATGTTCAAGCTGGCATGCAGAGTTTCTGCCAAGAGACTGTTCCCGAACTTCTCATTCATAGATGCTCCGTTTAATCTGCAGTACTATAAAGAAGGGGATCCTAATACGGAGGCTGCTTATATGGGATGCAGAACCAGGGTTATAGGAAATCATTATGATCCGTCGAGAGAAGTGGTAGGCGGCAGAGGGAATCTCAGCTTCACATCTGTGAATCTGCCGAGGATAGGCATAAAAGCCCACGGAGACATCGACTGGTTCTTTGAGGAGCTGGAGAGAAAAGTGGATCTGTGCATCGATCAGCTTATGGAAAGGTATAAGATTCAGGCTTCAAAGAAGGTTAAGAATTATCCGTTCCTCATGGGACAGGGAATTTGGCTGGATTCTGATAAACTCAAGCCTGAGGATTCAGTAGCGGAGGTGCTTAAGCACGGAACCTTGACAGTAGGCTTTATCGGACTTGCAGAATGTCTCAAAGCTCTTATAGGAAGCCATCATGGTGAAACGCCTGAAGCTCAGAGTCTGGGCCTTGAAATCATAGGATTTATGAGGAAGAAAATGGATGAAGCTACCGAAAAGACTGGCTTCAATTATTCTCTGATTGCAACTCCGGCAGAAGGCCTTTCAGGCAGGTTTGTCAGGATTGACAGGGCGAAATACGGAGTCATAGAAGGAGTTACAGACAGAGATTATTACACAAACTCTTTCCATATACCGGTATATTTCAATATCAGTGCTTTTGATAAAATCAGACTGGAGGCACCTTATCACGCACTGACCAATGGAGGTCATATCACATATGTGGAGCTTGATGGAGATCCCTGCAAAAATCTTGAAGCTTTCGAACAGGTCGTAAGGTGCATGAAAGAAAACGGCGTCGGATATGGGTCTATAAATCACCCTGTTGACAGAGATCCGGTGTGCGGCTATACGGGAATTATAGATAATGAATGCCCTTGCTGCCACAGGACTGAAGATGACAGTGACAGAGGATTCGAGAGAATCAGAAGGCTGGCTGTATGAAGGCGGCAGATGTGAAAGAAATCCGTGATTCACTCAGAATTGCAGGTATAGTGAGGGAATCCATCGTGGATGGACCAGGTATAAGATTCACTGTATTCTGTCAGGGATGTCCTCATGACTGCCCTGGATGCCATAATCCAGAGACTCATGATTTTGATGGCGGCAGCGAATGCAGCACAGATAAGCTTATGGCAGAAATAGACAAGGATCCTCTGCTGGCAGGTGTCACTTTTTCAGGAGGAGAACCTCTCTGTCAGCCGGAAGCTTTTGCATACATGGCAAAGCAGATCAAGGACAGAAATCTGTCCCTGACGGTTTTCAGCGGGTACACTTATGAGCAGATATCACGTATGTGCAAAGAGAATGATTCTGTCAGAGAGCTTATGGAGCTGACAGATATTCTGATCGATGGCCCTTTTATTAAAGAAGAACGTGATCTTACGCTGCAGTTTCGAGGAAGCAGAAATCAGAGAATCATCGATATGAATGAAACAAGAAAAACCGGCAGACCGGTGCTCTGGGAACAGAAATAGCATCACTTCGAAATTAACTTCAAGTTTGATATAAAAAAAACTTGTCTTTATAGCATACCTGTGCTATAATGTCATTTGTTCGAGTCTGGACGAGGAGATGCAGACTCAAAATCCAGCAGATAAATTGCGAAAGCATTTAGATACTACATGTATAAGGAGGTGCGGCAGATGTCAAGAAAATGTGAAATTTGTGGTAAAGGACAGGTTTCCGGAAATAATGTATCCCATTCAAACAGACACACTAGAAGAAAATGGAATGCAAATATTCAGACTGTAAGAATCGATGATAACGGAACAGTTAGAAAAGCTAAAGTATGTACAAGATGCTTAAGATCAGGCAAAGTTAACCGTGCCATCTAACAAGGAAACGGACGCTCACATAAGTGGGCGTTTATTTTTTTATCAGCAGTATTCCGCAGATGATCAGAACAAAACACAGCAGAACGACGAGGCATTTCAGCGGCAGGAACAGTGCCATGACTGTTACGGCACCGGATAGCAGCATGATTATACCGATTTTTCTGCAGAAGGTATTCTTTTTATGTGGTCTGCCAGGCTGGCAGCCCATATGTCCATGTCTGTTCATTATGATCACCTCATGCTATTATATGAAAATTTTATTATGATTGTGCAGAAAAGCTGAACTGTGATAAAATAGATATCATCTGATAACAGTATTTGTATAAAGGAGACAGAAGGTGTTTGAAGTCGAGACAAAATACGGCAAAATCAGCTTTTCGCAGAATCTGATAAACAGGATAGCTGTGGAAGCTGTTGAGCACTGCGGCGGCAGAGCGGCAATTCTCAACTATAAAGGAAAGTATATGAACGTTGTGCCGGGTATAGCATCAAAGATGAACATTTATGATGAAGAGGCCGGAGGTATTGAGATTATCAGAGCAGGCGCAGGGATTGCAGTGGTGGTTTATATTGTTGTTAAATTCGGATGCAGCATCAGTCAGGTAACAAATGAAATCATCGATTACATTTATGATAAAATGGAAACAATAATGGGTGAACGTCCAGAAAAGGTGACAGTTGTTGTTACTGGCAGCGTTTCAAAGAATATTGCCAGGAGACATATAGAGGTGAGCAGATAAATGGAGCTTCACGACAGTATCAGCAGTATAAAGGGTATCGGGCCGAAGAAGGCGGAAGCTCTGTCAAAGCTTAACATAAAGACACTTGAGGATCTGATATATTTTTTCCCCAGAGACTATGAGGACAGGCGATGCGTGAAGAATATAAGTCAGCTTGAAGAGGATGAGACTGCAGTGATCAGAGCCAGGGTCACTCTGGTGGTTAATGACAGATACAGAAAGAGCAGGAAACAGCTGCTCCGGCTGCTGGTGACAGATGACACCGGCAGTCTTGAAGTTGTTTTTTTTAATGCCGGATATCTGACGAAAAGCTTTAAAGTAGGAGACGAATATGTATTCTATGGCAAGGTATCTGCAAATTTCGGAAAAATGCAGATGGTGCATCCGGACTTCTCAAGAGATGACAGTGTATCGGGGATTCTGCCGGTTTATCCTCTGACAAAAGGAATAACTCAGAGAGAAATGCGAATTTGGCAGAAAAGTGCAGAGGAGCTTTACTGCAGAGCGGAAGAGATACTGTCTCCCGGGACAATAGAAAACAACAGGCTCTGCAGCATAGAATATGCGCTGCGTAATGTCCATTTTCCGGAAGAAAAACAGAAACTGCTGGAAGGAAAGTACAGGCTTGTATTCGATGAGCTGCTTGTGATGCAGACAGGCCTTCTGGCGGCCAGGACCAGCAGCAGTAAAGGCGGGAACGGGACAGCTTTTTCTATGGAGGTGTCTGTACAGGATTATATCGATTCGCTGCCTTATCCGCTTACAGATGCCCAGTCACGGTGTGTTCATGAAATCATCGCAGATCTCGAAAGCGGAAAGGCAATGAACAGACTTGTTCAGGGAGATGTGGGCTCAGGCAAGACTGCTGTGGCGGAAATTGCCATGTACAAGGCTGTAAAATGCGGATATCAGGCTGTTCTGATGGCTCCGACGGAAATACTGGCAAAACAGCATTATGAAGGTCTGAAAAAAAGCTTTGCGGCACATGGCATTGAAGTCGGCTTCCTGTCGGGGACGATGAAGGCGGCTGAGAAGAGAGAAAACTTGAGAATGCTTGAGGATGGTACGATACAGATTCTTATCGGGACACATGCCATCATACAGTCTGAGGTCAGATTCAGCCGTCTGGGGCTTGTAATCACTGATGAGCAGCACAGATTCGGTGTGAAGCAGCGTATAAGCCTCAAGGAAAAGGGCGAAAATCCTAATGTACTTGTCATGACGGCAACACCGATACCGAGAACACTGGCGGTTATTCTGTATGGAGATCTGGATGTTTCTGTGATCGACGAGCTTCCTCCGGGAAGGCAGATAATACGTACAAGAAGCCTGACGGCAGATCAGCGGGGCAGATGCTATGATTTTGTGGAAAAGCAGCTGAAACAGGGGCGGCAGGCGTACGTGGTGACACCGCTTATAGAGGATTCTGAGGTCCTTGATGTAAAATCGGCACAGCAGGTGGCAGAAGAGCTTTCGCAGCGTTTCAGAAGGTATAAAGTGGCTCTTATCCACGGAGCAATGAAGCAGAGCGAGAAGGACAGCGTCATGGAGCTTTTTTACAGGGGCGAAATCGACGTGCTTGTCGCCACTGTCGTGATAGAAGTGGGTATAAATGTACCCAATGCCACTGTCATAGTGATCGAAAATGCTGAACGTTTCGGACTTGCCCAGCTGCATCAGCTTAGAGGTCGTGTAGGAAGGGGCAGTTTCAGTTCTTTCTGTTTTCTCATCAGGGATGGCAATTCGGAAATTGCGAAAAAAAGATGTGAGATAATGGAGGCTTCATCCGATGGTTTCTATATAGCAGAGGAAGATCTGAAACTTAGAGGGCCGGGAGAAATATTCGGAACGAGGCAGCATGGACTGCCGGATCTGAACATTGCTGACCTGGCCAGACATATCAGCATTCTGAATGTGGCAAAAAACGAAGCAAAAAAAATTATCGAAAAAGATCCGCAACTGAAAAAAACTGAAAATCAGCCGCTCCGACGCAGAGTTATAAGACTTTTCGGAGAAGATTTCAGCTTAAATCTGTAGTATGGGAAATCACGGCAGCATATGCAATAATTGCATGTAATACTTTCTTCACCTCGGGTTAAATTATTAGTACAGGAGGTGAGAAACAAATGTCATTACAGGATAAAATGAATGTAAGTGCAAAGCCTGCATTAAAGAACTTAAAGACAGAAGTTGCAAATGAACTCGGTATGGCCAACTATGAGCAGACTGACAAGGGAAACCTGACTGCAAGACAGAACGGCTATGTCGGCGGCTATATGACTAAGAAATTAGTTGAGATGGCTGAACAGCAGCTGGCTGGAAAATAACCTGGTTAATGCAGTAAACGCATGAAACTTAATGAAAAGGGAGATATTTGCTTTCAGGTGAATATCTCTTTTTCAATGGGGGTAGATATATTGAAGCTTTAGTGATAGAATTTATGAAGAAAATTACAGGAGGAGACAAATGCGCGTAATAGCAGGAGAATATAAAGGCAGAAGGCTGGAAACCCCGGCGGATTATTCGGTAAGGCCCACTACAGACAAGGTGAAGGAGGCTATGTTCAGCATACTGGCGGACAGGCTGTGGTCAAGCAGAGTGCTTGATCTGTTTTCGGGAACAGGAAACCTGGGCATAGAAGCCCTCAGCAGAGGAGCCGAGCTGTGCGTTTTCTGCGATAATTCCAGAGACAGCATAAAGATGATAAAAAACAATATCGCCCACTGCAGAGCAGAGGGGGCTGTGGTCAGAGCCGGTGACTACAAGAAAATCCTGATGAGCCTTAATGATAAATTCGATATTATCATTCTTGATCCGCCTTATGACAAGGGATACATGGATTCATGCTTTGAACTGATCAGGGAAAACGGGCTTCTGGCAGAAGACGGTGTGATAGTTGCCGAGCACAGGAAGCAGGAGGATCTTCCGGATGAATTTCATGGTTTCAGCAAGGTGAAAGAAAGAAAATACGGTATTGTCAAGTTGTCAATATATTGTTGAATGAAATCGCCCGGCATGTTATAATTACAATGATTAGCAGGAGGAACGGCACATGAGGACCAAGGCTCTTTATACGGGCTCATTTGACCCGCTTACCAACGGGCATTTCAATATAATAGAGAGGGCTGCGAAGCTGTATGACGAGCTTACAATAGGAATAATCGTGAATCCTTCGAAGCGATCGATGTTTTCTCTTGAGGAACGGGTGGATATGATACGCGAAACCGTCCGTGGGCTTGATAACGTCAAAGTTGATTGCTTTTCGGGATTGCTTGCGGACTATGTCAATGAGAACGGCTTCAATGTTGTCGTCAGAGGACTGCGGGCAGCCATGGATTTTGAATATGAGATCCAGATGGCTCATATGAATGCCAGACTTTTTAATGAAACGGTAGAGACCGTATTTCTTATGACGGATCCCAAGTATTCATTTATCAGTTCGAGTATGATGAAGGAAGTACACTCTCTGGGGGGTTCCATTGAGGGACTGGTTCCGGACGAGATTCTGAAAAGAATGAACAGGTCAGCTGGCAATAAGTAGGAGGATATTATGAGGGTTTTAGAACTTTTGGAAGAAATTGAAGAAATAGTTGATACAGCTGCGGGATTCCCGCTTACAGGAAAAATCATGGTGGATTCACAGGAGCTTCTCGAGATCGTTCGTGAAATCAGAGCAGAACTGCCGGATGAGATACAGCAGGCTCAGTGGATCAAGAATGAGAGAGAGAGAATCATCGCAGAAGCTAAAACGCAGTATGAAGCAGTGATTGATGATGCTCAGAAGCAGGCAGATGCCCTCGTAGAAAACAATGATATTACTGTCAAGGCGAAGCTGAGGGCAGATGAACTCATGAGAGTGACAGAGAATACAGCCAAACAGCTCAAGATCGGCACATATGATTATCTTGACGGCATACTCTACAGCTTCCAGGGCAAGATGGAACATCTGAGCTCGATATACTTTGGTGAAATGTTCGCCAGCATCGAGAAGGCCTTTGACGATATCAATTCGGCACTTGCAGCCAACAGAGATGAGCTTAAGGACATGGCATACAGAACACAGGTCAATGCCGATGATATGCCGGAGCCGCAGCCTGCAGCAGAAAACGAGGAAGAATAATACATCAGGAATACATAATATGTATATCAATGTGGTTATCATATATCCATGGTCTTGTGAATATTTATAGACCATGGATATTTTTGATTTGAGAAAAAAGAGAATAATAGCAGCAGGACTGATAACGGTCATATGCTGTATCCTTATGGTGGTTTTTCCTACGATTGCATTGTATTCGGCCAGAAAGGGAATATCGCTGTGGCTGAGCAATGTTCTGCCTGCTCTGCTGCCATTTTTCATATGTGCAAACTTTCTTCATAATATAGGTGTGATAAGATTTCTGAAGTCGGGAGTTTTCCCTTTTGCCATGAGTGTGCTGTCAGGGTATCCTATGGGTGCCAAGATTGTAGGAGATCTAAGACGAGGGGGTGAGATATCCCTCAATGAAGCAAAGCGGCTGATGAGCTTCTGCAGCACATCAGGTCCTGCTTTCATGGTGGGTGCTGTAGGAGCAGGAATGCTGGGTTCAGGACTACTGGGAGGAATAATAGCTGTTTCGCATTATGCAGGAGCTTTGCTCAACGGACTTGTGTATACACGTATTTTCGGCAGAGATGACCGCGAAACATCGGCATGTCCTGTGCTGCCGGCCAGAAGCATGCAGGAGGCTTTTACCGAAGCTATACTGTCAGCTTTCAAATCCCTTGGCATAGTGCTGGCCTATATAGTGCTGTTCATGTTCATCACTGACATTTTTCATATGTGCGGAGGCTTTTCACTGGTGAATAGCGGAGAACTGAGGGCTCTGCTCAAGGGCTTCATGGAAATGACCGTGGGGTGCGGGGCTGTGGCAGAATGTACCGCAGCGTCCCAGCAGCTTAAATGCATCCTATGTTCAGCTATACTGTCGTGGGGCGGACTTTCCGTTATGGGACAGTCCATGAGCATGCTTTCCGGTACAGGTATATCCGCAGGATATCTGTGTCTGAGCAAGTTTACACATTGCATGTTTTCGGCGATGACTGCTTTAATTATCTCTTCCTTTATGGTATGATACTTTCATGAAAATATTAGGTATAACAGCAGAATACAATCCGTTTCACAACGGACACAGATATCATCTTGAAAAATCCAGAGAGCTTACCGGTGCGGATTATGTCATAGCCGTGATGAGTGGAAATTTCACACAGCGAGGTGAGGCAGCGATCATGGATAAGTGGGAGCGAAGCAGGCTTGCTGTCGAAAACGGAATCGACATTGTCTTTGAGCTGCCTTTTGTGTTCGCCTGCTGCAGAGCAG
Organism: Clostridiales bacterium; assembly: GCA_022763735.1. Classification (GTDB taxonomy): domain Bacteria; phylum Bacillota; class Clostridia; order Peptostreptococcales; family Anaerovoracaceae; genus Lentihominibacter. The sequence goes on along the minus strand of JALEQY010000051.1, from coordinate 48,281 downwards.
AGAAGTTCGCGGCGGGGGCTGTGGACATACTGGCAGGTCTTGGAGCCACTCATATTTCCTTCGGCAGCGAGAGCGGCAGTCTGGACAGGCTTGGAACTCTCGTTACCAGGCTCAGGCAAAGACACCGTGAAATTGACTGCAAACGGCAGCTTTTAATGAAGCAGGGCAGTTCATATGCCAGAAGCTTTCAGGCTGCAGCGGGAGAGGTGCTGGGAGAAGAAGCGGCATCTCTGATGCTTTCGCCGAATAATATACTGGCTATCGAATATATGAACAGAATTACAGAAAAGGAATATGCCATCGAGCCTGTAACTGTAGAACGTTATGGTTCCGGTTACTTTGACAGGAATCAGGGTGCAGGTATTGCAGGTGCCACGGCTGTGAGAGAGCTTGCGGAATCAGGGAATCCGGATGAGGCATCAGAGTATGTGCCTGATAATGTTTTCAGAGCAATATCCGAAGCTGCTGTAAGCCGATCTGAATGTGAGGAGAGAGCTTTCCAGCTGATAAGAGCCGAGATAATAAAGAACAGCACAAGTTCACTTTCCACGATATACTGCATGGGTGAAGGACTTGAGAACAAACTGAAAAAAGAAATCATCAGAGCAGGGAGTCTGCAGGAGCTTGTTTCATCTGTAGTATCCAGACGTTATACTGAAGCAGCTGTGAGGAGACTGATGGTTTACATTCTGATGGGGATAAGAGAGCGTGATCCGCAGAAGCTGCTGTACGGCAGAGTGCTGGCGGCAGGAGCGAAGGGCCGTGAGCTGATCAGAGCTATGAAGAGGCAGGGTATTTCAAGGATACCGGTAATTACCAATATCAATAAAGAGACTGATATATGCGAAGGTGTATACGATACTCTCAGATACGATCTGCTGGCATCTGACATGTATAATCTGATCTGCGGGAAAGATATCTACAGTTTTTCCGATAAAGTGAAGAGACCATATATAGAATAAGTATGGTATAATTCAATATTTTGTTAATAAAATTGCGTTCGGGGTAATCAAATGTTCAAATCAATTCAGACAAAGACAATGTTCTTCCTGCTGGCACTTGCAGTCAGCCTTATACTGATAATCGGATATCTGACGGTATTTGCAATGGACTATGCCGCTGAGGAACTGAAAAACAATGATATGAGAGATAAAGCTGAAGCAGTTTCATTCATGCTTTCTGAAGAGGTGAAGCAGGGGAGCAGTGTGAATGACAGACTTCTGGAAAAGGTGGTTTCTGATGAACTTGCAGGGAATAATTTTCTTATAAATGAAAACGGCGATACTGTCGGATATGAAGATAAGGAAAAACCGTATAAAATAAGTGCCGGTCAGACTGAGGGAATTCAGGAAATATACAAGAATGACAAGTATTACGTTGCTGCTCTGGCGCCTGTTGAAGACAGCGGAGGCTGGTATTTCTGCACTGAAGAGGCTACATCGGACTATATGAGCACTCTGAATAATATCAAGACAATAATAATAATTGCCATAATAATAATATTCTTTATTCTATGGCCGCTGGGCAAATGGATTTCATTTAAAATCCAGAAACCGATTGAGAAACTTGCAGTCGATGCGGAACGCATAGCTGAAGGTGATATAAGCAAAGGCATAACTGTCAGTGAAGATAATGAGCTCGCTGATATAGCACAGTCTTTCAACATGATGCTGGACAAGCTGAAGGACACGATGCAGCAGGTGCTGGACAAGTCTGCGGAGGCTGTTTCCATGCAGGAGGTTATGGCATATGTTGATGAAACATATAATGCACTGCCTACAGGAATAATAAGCATCAACAAGATAGGAGAAATAACCACATTCAATTCCACTGCAGAGGAGCTTACAGGACTGTCAGCTTCCGAGCTGGTGGGAATAAATATAGACAACCCTACACCCCCTCAGATAAAAAAACTTATAAATGAACTGAAACGGTGCATGAGCAGGGGTTCTCTGAAACTGAAGACAATTACAGATATACGCAACCTGGCAGGGGATGTGATCCCTGTCGAATACAGTATAAATATACAGTTCGGACTTAGAAATGAAGTTATCGGAGCAATCTGCGTATTCAGGAAGATTGATGATATACGAAGCTTTGAAGAAAGTGCAAACAGGGTGAAGACAATGGAGGCGCTTGGTGAAATCGCAGCGAGCATGGCTCATGAGATAAAGAACCCGCTGACAAGTATCAGAGGTAACACACAGTACCTGGATTTCATGCTCAAAGAAGAAGGTCTGTCATATGATGAGGTCGATATCATACTTCATGAGACAGACAGGCTGACAACAATGCTGAACAGATTCCTGACATTCGCAAGACCAAAACTGCCGGAACCGGAAAAAACCAATCTGGCAGAAATAATGGAGTATGTTACTGTGCTTGTTGACAGAGACAAGCCGGAGAATATAACGATAAGGAAGCATTTTGACAGTATCCCTCCTGTAATGGCAGACAAGGAAATGTTCGAGAGCGTATTCCTGAATCTGGTGCTCAATGCGATCCAGGCTATGCCCGATGGCGGTACAGTTGTTATGAAGACACATTATGATAAAAAAAGAAACATGGTGTGCGCTACAGTCAGGGATAACGGCAGCGGCATTACGCCTGATATTTCGGAGAAAATCTTCGACCCGTTCTTCACAACGAAGGAAACCGGTACCGGAATGGGTCTGCCTATTGCGTCCAGAATAATAGAAATGCACAGAGGGATAATGGAAGTTGAAAGTATTGAAGGAGAGATGACAGAATTCAGGATAATGCTGCAGGCTCTCCCTCAGTTGGATGATGAGGTGGAAAATGACACAGACAAATAAAATTCTTATAGTGGATGATGAACAGCATGTCAGACAGCTTCTCAGCAAAGTCCTGAGAAAAGAGGGATATGAAATATATACTGCAGCAGACGGTCGTGAAGGTCTCCAGATTTTTCAGGATAATAATATCGATGTGATAATAAGTGATATCAAAATGCCTGTGATGGACGGAATTGAGTTTCTTCATGAAGTCAAGGCGCAGCAGCCTGATGTGGGATTTATTCTTATCACTGCTTTTGCAACTACTGAAACAGCTATCGACGCTATCAAGAGCGGAGCTCAGGATTACGTGACAAAGCCGTTCGATATCAATGAAATAATAAATGCTGTCAGGAAAATTGTAGCTTCAAGTGAAGCCGAAGGAGAGGCGCCTTTTAAAGATACCAGAATAGAGCAGATAAAAGTAAGAAGCAAAAGCCCAGCAATGCAGGAAGTGCTCGCGCTTGCCAGAAAGGTTGCCCAGTCGGATTCCACAGTGCTTATCCTCGGAGAAACCGGGACAGGTAAAGAAGTGATATCAACAGCTATACATAACTGGAGCAGGAGGAAGGATAATCCTATGATAAAGGTGAACTGCGGTGCCATACCGGACAATCTTCTGGAAAGTGAGCTCTTCGGATATGAGAAGGGTGCTTTCACGGGTGCAGCGTCAGCTAAACCCGGAAGGTTTGAATTCGCTGACGGAGGTACAATATTCCTTGATGAAATAGGTGATATTTCACCATCGCTCCAGGTCAAGCTGCTTAGAGTCCTGCAGGAAAAGACATTTGAGCGTCTCGGAGGTGTCAGGACCATCAGATCGGATGTCAGGGTTATTGCCGCAACCAACAAGGATCTTAAAGAAGCTGTACGCAGAGGAGAATTCAGAGAGGATCTGTATTACAGACTCAATGTTGTACCGATAAATCTTATTCCCCTGAGAGAAAGAAAAGAAGATATAGAGGATCTGGTCAGTCACTTTCTGCATAAATCCGCTGAAATTTCAGGAAACAATAAGCCTAAAACAGTAAGTCGGGATGCAATGGAGCATCTGAAGAACTACAGCTGGCCGGGAAATATCAGAGAACTGGAGAATATCGTTGAAAGATGTGTTGTAATTAACGAAAGCGATGTGATCGGTGAAGACAGCCTGCCGGCGGAGATCTTATCCTGCAGCGGTAATGAGGTCTCCTGCAGCAGCGCAGAGAATAGCAGAGAGCTGCTCAATGAAGCCATAGATGACAAAGAGAAAGAGGTTATAATAAAAGTACTCAGAGAAAACAACGGCAATAAGACCAAATCGGCTCTGGCTCTGGGGATAAGCAGGAGGTCACTGCACAGGAAAATACAGAAGTATGGAATAACGGACTGATTTATGATACATACAGACACCGCATCGGTTTTCTGCTGATGCGGTGTCTGTTCAGTTATAATTAGTTATTTAGTAAGAGAAGGGTTATGTCATAAAGTTAATTTCTGTATTATGATTATGCTGCCGGTTTGTGTTCTTCAGGCTGTGTATTTGTGATATCACCTGCAGGCTCATCATCAAGAACAGTCTCTTCGTTGATCATTGCCTCAACTTCAGGAGACCAGAGGTGACCGAAGGTTGTATCGCCTTTGAAGAAGTCTTTGCCATAGCAGAGGAGACAAGCCAGAATTCCGACTGCCAGACCCCATGCTGAACCATTTACGACAAGCACACCGGCAATTACGCCTGCGATACCGAGATCCTTGAAGCTCTTAGCCTGCTGTACACCGATACGTACACTTACGAAGCCCTGAACAATCATTGTCAGTGAAAGTGCTACAGAAAGGATAGGCTGAACCAGTGTAACTATAGGCATAAGCCAGTATCCTGTGAAGGTTCCGAAACGGAAGCACGCTGCTCCGCCGAAGATTGAACCCATGCTCTTCTTGCCTTTCTTGTAACGCTCGCATACAACTACCTGCATTGCTGCCCACAGAGGTCCGCACATTGTGAGGTCAGGACCGATAACACCCATGATAGTGTTTCTGATACCGAAGATCAGGTGAGCACGGTTAGGATTGTAGTCGACCTTTTCGTCAGGTCTTGTAACATCGGCATCATGTACGAGGGCTTTGCTCTGTACAACATCACCGAATAATACGATGTAAATAGCAATTACTGTAGGTATTGACTTGATAAACATTGTGATTGTCGGCCATCCAAGTGCTCCCCATGGAACCCAGTCAGTCCAGAGTGTTGCGAAATCAGGGTTTGAGAATCCCCATTCGATTTCAGGCCATGCTGTTTCACCAACGAGAGGTGCTACAACTACTGCTACAAGTACGGCCGGCAGAATTCCAAGGTTTGCAATGGTCTGGAATACTTTGTTCTTGGTACTGAGTCTTTTGAATCCGTTTGAGAACAGCAGATAAAATGCTACTATCAGACAGATTGTTGTTGTATAAGGCATTGCCTGGAACTTTGATGCGTCGCTGAAAATCATGTAAACTGCTGATATTCCAGCTCCCAGTATTACACCCGATTTAATTGCAGGAGGAACCAGATTTATGATTTTGCCGGCAATTCCTGTCAGACCGAGAATAATGGAGAAAATTCCAAGGGTGATTTCAAATGCCACCAGCGCCTGCATTCTTGCCTGTCCCTCGGGGAATGTCAGGCAGTATGCTATCAGCAGCGGTATTGCCGGTGTGATCCATCCCGGTACTACAGGATCTCCCAACAATGTATGCCAGCAGTAGAAAAAACCGTTGAGGATAACTATAGCCAGAGCTACTTCAAACGGCATGCCCAGATTTTCCTGAAGAAGAGGTATGGCTCCCAGACATACTGCACACATCAGCAGACCCTGAATGTAATCTGCGATTTCAAAACGATAATGGATAAATGGTAAACGGATCTTAAAAGGTCCTGCTTTGATGAACGGCTGTTCTTCGCCGTAAGGCATGTACTCTTTCATAGCGTTCTCCTTTTCTGATAAAATAATATGATTTCTGTTGAAGCTTGTGATTTGCTTTTCGCCAATATAACCACGCAAAGGTGATGCCAAAATAAGAAAAAGTTACAATAAAAATATTTTATAAATCCAGAAGCTTTGAAATTTCAATAGAAAAAACAGGTCGGAAATATGGTGCGGGACTTATGCGCACATTGATGTCAGGTGGGCGCACAGGTGGGCACCCTGGTGGGCAGGTGGGCGCCTGCCCGGTTATCCGTGACAGAAATGTCACAGCATGCGGGGATGTATAAATGGATAAATATGTCTAAAATCCTTGAAATAAGGGGAATAAAGGTTTATAATATTGTAGTTGTTTAAACTATATTCAAATACGGAGGAATGTAAATGAAAGTATTAGTAATTAACTGCGGCAGTTCTTCACTGAAGTATCAGGTTCTGGATATGACAAATGAAGTGCTTGAGTGCAAGGGCTTGGTTGAAAGAATAGGAATGGAAGGCTCTGCAATCACACATGAGAAGATCGGAATGGACAAATTCAAGAATATTGTTCCTATGGAAGATCACAAGGACGCTATCGGACATGTTCTCGATGCTATACAGGATGAAGACCATGGTGTTGTTAAAGATATGAGCGAAATCGGTGCTGTAGGCCACAGAGTTGTACATGCCGGTGAGAAATATGCTCATTCAGTGCTTATTGATGATACTGTAATGGCAGCCCTTGAAGATTGCGTTGAACTGGCACCTCTTCATAATCCGCCTAACCTTCTGGGGATCAGAGCATGTCAGGAACTTATGCCGACAACTCCGATGGTTGCTGTATTCGACACAGCTTTCCATCAGACAATGCCTCCTGAATCATATATATACGCTATCCCATATGAATATTATCAGAAGTACGGTATCAGAAGATATGGCTTCCACGGAACAAGCCATAAATATGTAGCAGAAAGAGCTGCTGATATGCTGAACGTAAATATTGAAGATCTTAAGCTCATCACATGCCACCTGGGTAACGGAGCATCAGTATCAGCAATCAAGAGAGGAAAGTGCCTTGATACATCAATGGGGTTCACACCGCTTGAAGGTCTCGTAATGGGAACACGAAGCGGAGATATCGACCCTGCCATCGTTACATATATCAGAGAAAAGGAAGGCCTCAATCAGGGCGTTGCTAATGAGATCCTTAACAAAAAGTCAGGAGTACTTGGTATTTCAGGAGTATCCAGTGACTTCAGAGATCTGGAAGCTGCTGCAGAAGATGGTAATGAAAGAGCTATTCTGGCACTTAAGGTTTTCGCACACAAGGTTAAATCATATATCGGAGCTTACATTGCTGAGATGAACGGTGTAGATGCTATTATCTTCACTGCAGGCGTTGGTGAAAATGATATAGGCATGAGAGATATCATCTGTAACGATATGGGCAACCTGGGAATCAAGCTTGACCTGGTTAAGAACAAGGTAAGAGGCAAGGAAATGATTATCTCAAGAGATGACTCCAAGGTAAAGGTTCTGCTGATACCTACAAACGAAGAACTGATGATTGCCAGAGACACTTATGAGATCGTAACCAAACTGTAAAATAATTATTGACAATATCACAAACAGACTGTATAATTTAGAAGTTGCAAATTATTCATATGGACTATTGTCCAATGAACGGATTATACACAAAAAGGCGCAAAAGGAGGTGTAAAACATGGCAGTACCTAAGAGAAAAACTTCAAAAGCTAAGAGAGATCAGAGAAGATCACCTAACATGAAGATGAAAGCACCTGGACTTTCAATCTGTCCTCAGTGCCACGAGCCAAAGCTTCCGCACAGAGTTTGCCCTAACTGTAACTACTACAACGGCAAAGATGTCGTTGCATCAGAGGCGTAGGACAGAGACCGGCAGGTGGAATTCAAAAGCGAAACGATGAAAACGGCATCGGCAGATGCCGTTTTTTGCGTGCCGCAGAAATTGCTCTGTGCTCTGGATATATATGCATCCGGCGCTGTATTCTGAAATGTCGTGTTTGCAATTACAAGTCTATATGGTATAATAAAACAAAGATTGAACAGCGTTTATTATAAGCAAGAAGATGAACTATTCGGACAAAATAAAAAATGCAATAATTTGTTTTAATCACAGCATCACAGAAAACAGCTGAGAGTATGTTTTGTGATGCTTTTGTTGTGTTAAAACTATTAAGTAATGAGTTATCGGTGACAATATTCCGGAACCGGTAACTGAAAAACGGATGATATATGATAAAATGTATCTAAGAAATAGTCCCTATATCTCAGGGTATAGACTACCTTGGATTCAGGAGAGTATATGCATCCGGTGGCATATAAATTACACAAAAATATGTTAAATAACTTTGTTATAAGGAAACAGAATAAATGATATAAGGAAAAGGAAAGGAAAATGATTAATCTGAAGAAAAAAACATCGGCAATGGTGATGTCAGTAGTTTTAACCATAATGATGGTTGTGACACTGACGCCTGCAGCACTGCTTGCAGAAACAGAGAATGTTTCGGCAGCAACAGTGAGTGCCCCTAAAGTAACAAGTGGCGGTACTACATGGGACTGTGTGTATTTCGGCAGCTACCCACAGACAGAAATAGTTTCAGAAGCCAGTCAGTGCGGTACATATGGTAACAGTTACTGGGGCTTGTCAAGTGATTATGAAGTTGATTCAGGACTCTATGAGAAGCTTCAGAATGCTTCTTATGACAGCAATGGAGATACTGCAGTTGATGGAGTCAAATATAGAAGGATAAAGCAAAGTGATGTAACATATGGAACAAGCGGCAGTTCAAATCATTATAACTGGTCTGATTCTACGACTTACCATTATTTCAGATATGATAAAATCAAGTGGCGTGTACTTGAAACCAGCGGAGGATATGCATTCCTTTTAGCAGATAAAGCGCTTGATGCTCAAAGATACAATACTGCAAAAGCATCAGTAACATGGGAACAAAGCACTATAAGAAGCTGGCTTAACGGATACGGTAAGACCTCTAATATATATGGCACAGATTATACACAGAAGAATTTTATAAACAGTGCATTCTCCTCATCAGAGCAGTCTGCTATAAGGACAGCAGAAGTGATAAATGATAATAGCATACAATTTGGTACAGCAGGGGGAAATGATACTCAAGATAAAGTGTTCCTGCTGGCAGAATCGGATGTATGGAATACCGATAAAGCTGTCAGTCACGGTTTTTCCAAAGCATATAACGATTATGATAAGGCAAGACGAAGCTATAGCACTACTTATGCCAAGGCAATGGGAACATATTCAAGAACTGATTATGTGTATGCAGGCAACTGCTACTGGTGGCTCCGCTCGCCTGGTTACAATAACAGCAGTGAAACATTCATCATGTATGGCGGCTCTGTCAATACTACCGGTTTTAGCGTCAACAACTTTGAAGTCGGAGTGCGACCTGCTTTGTACTTAAATCTGTCATCTCAGGTCTGGAGCAATGCAGGAACTGTTTCCAGCGAGGTGAAGATCACATCACAAACTGATACCCAGAAGGAACTGAGAAAGCCTGTAGTAAAGAAATTATCAAAGTCATATGTTAAAGTATTCTGGAACAGCATCCCGGGTGAAAGGGGATATGAAATAGCAAGATCAAAGTGCAGCAGCGAGAAGTTCAACGTTGTCAAGCGTGTAAGCTGTAAATATAAATCTACCATAATTAAAACACCAAGAAACGTTAAGTATTATTATAAAATCAGAGCTTATAAGACAGTGAGCGGCAAGAGAGTATACGGACCTTGGTCATCAGTTGTATCTTATACGCTGCGATAAAAATATATAAACAGATATTATCAGAAAGGAACAGGAATGTTATTTATCGAATACCCTAAATGCACAACATGCAAAAAAGCTAAAAAGCATCTTGAAACCCTCGGCGTCGAGTTTGAGGACAGGCACATTGTTGAGGATAATCCGACAGCAGATGAGCTGAGAGGATGGATTGAAAAGAGCGGATATCCGGTGAAGAAATTCTTTAACACCAGCGGAATGAAATACAGAGAGCTGGGGCTCAAGGACAGACTGCCTGAGGTGACGGATGATGAGAAAATAGATCTGCTGGCATCAGACGGCATGCTGGTGAAACGTCCGCTGCTGATTACAGAAGACAAGGTGCTGGTAGGATTCAAGGAAAAGGAGTGGGAATTTTAGTTATGTTTAATGAGTATATCAGAGAAAAGCAGCAGGAGATAATAGATTCGCTGCTGGGCTGTGTGAGGATAAACAGCGTGGAGGGAGAGCCGGAGAAAGGTAAGCCTTTCGGCAGGGGCCCGGCAGAGGCGCTGGAATACGCACTGAAGCTGGCCGGTGACATGGGCTTCCGGACAGTCAATGTGGATAATCAGGTCGGATATGCCGAATATGGTGAAGGCGAAGAAATGACAGCAGTGCTGGGTCACCTGGATATCGTTCCGGTAGGAGATGACTGGAGCCATGACCCATTTGGAGAGATTGTCGGTGACAGGATATATGGCAGAGGCACTCTGGATGACAAAGGCTCCATGATCGGGGCACTTTATGCTCTGGATGCTGTGAGAAAATCAGGTCTTTCGCTGAAACGCCGCATAAGGATAATATTCGGCACAAATGAAGAAACCGGCAGCATGGACATGGTCAGATACAATGCCACTGAAGAGCAGCCGGCAATGGCATTTACCCCTGACGCCGACTACCCGGTGATATTTTCTGAAAAAGGTATCGCCAGAGTCACAGTCAGCATGAATATGCAAAGCAGGGACGGTGACACTGCGCTTTGTGAAGCGAAGGCCGGAAATGCTGTAAATATCGTGCCGCAGGAAGCGCATATGTCGTTAAAAGCTGCAGACGGGACAGTTACGGAGCTTTCGGCAGAGGGAACAGCTGCCCATGGAAGTACACCTGAACTTGGAATAAACGCTGTATCAAAGCTTATGCAGGATGCAGGACAGTGTGAGCTTTGCGGTGACATTAAATCATTCATAGATTTTTATAATAAACATATAGGTACAGAAACCGACGGTGCATCTCTGGGGATAGCATGCAGCACAGAGAAATTCGGAGCGACGACAGTGAATGTGGGACTTCTGGAAGGTGATGAGGATCACATCATGATTACTCTTGACTGCAGATATCCGGCAGGTGAAGACTTTGGAACCCGGCTTGAGAATGCCGGGAAGCTTGCGGCAGAATATGGGCTGACAGTTGAACTGACTGAAAATACAGAACCGTTGTATGTTCCTGAGGACAGTTTTCTGGTTCAGACTCTTCAGGAGGTATACAGAAATCAGACAGGTGATGAAGCCGAGCCTGTAGTAATAGGGGGCGGCACATATGCCAAATCCATGAAGAACACTGTGGCTTTCGGTCCGATTTTCCCGGGTCAGGAGAATGTGATACATCAGAAGGATGAATATATAACCATAGAGAATCTGATGAAAAATATTGAAATTATGGCACATGCCATGTATCGTCTGGCAGGTGGAATACAAAAACAGTAGACATAGCAGCTTTTATATGATAAAGTATTAATACTGACTGAAGAAAAGGATATGATCTGAATGTACAGCAGAAGCACTGTTTATGTTGTAGGTCATGGCAGGACAAGTTGTGATAATGCCATAACAAGTAACTTCAAAATATTTTTTATCGGTTTTGTTATAGATACGGCAACTGATGTTGTAGTCGATCTGGAATGCTCGGCAACCATATCCATAACCAACAGATTTGTCAGAGAGTTGTTTATTGACAGATCTTTCGGGTCATATGATCCGGAAATCGAGAAGGAAATAACGAGGAGATATCATGGTACCTCACAGAAAGCAATAATAACAGCCTACAAGGATGCAGTAAAAAAATATATTGAAATCAGACAGAAGTATTACTGAACTGCTTCATTCAAATTAGATACTGCGGCTTACCCCGTATATCATCAGGAATGAAACCCAGTGAAGACTAGCTTATGCTAGTTTTGTTGCTGGGTTTTTTGTATCTTAAAAAAGGAGGAGCTTAATTGTTAAAGCAGAAACTGATAGCAGAAGCTGAAAACACAGGGGCGGAATGCGCATTTGTGATAAGAAACCTTAAGACCGGAGATTCGTGGAATTATCAGGAGTCCAGGAAGATAAAGTCTGCCAGCCTGATCAAGGTTTTTGTTATGTCCGAGGCAGTGAGGCGGGTCAGAAATGGAACACTGGCTCTGGATTCAGAGATAAATGTCGACGATGACGACATAGTTCCCTTCAGTGTTCTGGAGTTTATGAAACCGAGGGCATATCAGCTTGAAGAACTCCTTAGACTGATGATCGTATACAGCGATAATACTGCGACCAATGTTCTTATTGATGAACTGGGTATGGACAGAATCAATGACTGTATCAGAGATATGGGATTTGAGAATTCTGTACTTCAGAGAAAGATGATGGATTTTGAAGCTGCATCAGCTGGCAGGGAAAATTACACATCGCCGGCGGAGATGGCGGCTTTCATGCAGAGGCTTTATGATGGAGAGCTTATTGACAGAAAATCAGATGCTTTCATGCTGGATGTGATGAAAGGGCAGGCGGATGAAACGATGATGAGAGATTATCTGCCGGATGAAATCACAATAGCGAGAAAGAGCGGCGAGCTTGACTGTCTGGATCATGATATTGCAATAGTGTACGGAACACATACAGATTATATATACTGTTTTTTTGTATGGAATGCGGAATCCAACAATGAAGCGAGAGCTGCACTGGCGCGCACTTCAAAAATCGTATTCGATTTTTTTGAAGATATATAGTTGTTTATTAAGGAGAAAAGGAGAAAACAATGGAAGGAAAGAATCCAAAAGCCGCCAAAGGCTTCACAGCTAAGGTGAGTGGAGACGAGTATGAACCTTATATTGCTCATGACAGCAATGTAAAAGAGTTCACAGTGAGAGCTGTAATTATCGGATGTGTTCTTGCCATGCTGTTTGGTGCTGCCAATGCATATCTGGCGCTGCAGATCGGTATGACAATATGCGCATCAATACCGGCAGCTGTAATAGGTCTGGCAGTACTCAGAGGATGTTTCAAGGACAGCTCGGTTCTGGAAAACAATATTGTCCAGACAGTTGGTTCATCAGGAGAAGCGCTGGCTGCAGGTGTCGCATTTACATTGCCGGCTTTATTGCTGCTTGATATTGATGTAAAGATCGTAACTGTGTTTGTGATAGCTGCAGTCGGAGGACTTATCGGATGTCTGCTGATGGTGCCTTTGAGAAAGTTCCTCATCAAGGATGAACATGGCAAGCTGCCTTATCCGGAAGGTACAGCATGTGCAGAGGTTGTAGTTGCAGGACATGAAGGCGGAAGCAATGCCAGACTGCTGTTCGAGGCTCTCGGACTGGGTGCACTTTACAAATTCCTGACTGATGGAGTTGCAGTGTTCCCTTATACAATAGATCTGCCGCTCAAGGGATATCTGAAAGGCGGAGCTGTCGGCATGGACTATCTGGGCTCACTTCTGGGAGCTGGTTTCCTGGTAGGCCCGAGAATCTGTGCAATGTCTCTTGCTGGTGGTGTTCTGGGATGGGTGGTTATCATGCCGCTGATATTCTCAATAGGATCAATGGCACCTGAACTTGTTATCCCGCCTGCTGATATTCCTATCGCACAGATGGATATCTGGGATCTGTGGACAAATTATATTAAATACATCGGTATCGGTTCAGTTACAATGGGCGGATTTATCAGCCTGTTTACTGCATTGCCGATTATTGTCAAATCCTTCAGAGGAACCTTCGCAGCATATGGTCAGAAAGAAGAGAATGTAAAACGTACAGAGCGCAATATTCCAAAGAAGGTGCTTCTTATTGGTATCATCATTCTTTTGGCAGTAATCGCATTCCTGCCGGTATTCCCGAGTGTTGCAGCAGGCAGCGTAGGAGCTGTGATGGTATTGATATTCGGATTTATTTTTGTAGCTGTATCTGCTCATCTGGTAGGTTATGTAGGAAGTTCATCAAACCCTATAGTGGCTATGACTATAGGAGGCCTGCTGGTGACAGCAGTTTTATTCAGAGCTATGGGATTCAACGGAACAAGTGGTATAATTGCAACAATCGTTGTAGGTTCCACTCTATGTATTGCAATCGGTGTCAGCGGAGATATGGCACAGGATCTCAAAACAGGTTTCCTGCTGGGAGCTACTCCGAGAAAACAGCAGTATGGGCAGATGATAGGTATACTGGCATCTGCAGCTGTAATGGGTGCGGTTATCATTATGCTCAATGATGTATACGGCATCGGATCAGAAAAACTGCCGGCACCGCACGCCAACATGATGAAATCAATAGCAGAAGGTGTTATGACTGCAGATCTACCTTGGCCGCTTATACTCATCGGTATGGGAATCGCTCTTGCTGTGTGGCTCCTGGGAGGTTCAGTGCTGCCGTTTTCTGTAGGTTTATATCTGCCGTTCCATCTGAGCGCAACAATGATGATAGGCGGTATAGTCAGAGGAATCATAGATAAGAAAAAGTATGACGAAGGCACGAAAGCCAAGAAGATTGAAAAAGGAACTTTATATGCATCAGGTCTTATTGCAGGAGATGCGCTGATGGGAGTTGTGGTAACTGCGTTGCTGTATGTAGGTGTCGATATGACAGGAATACTACCGAGTACAGATAATCCGTTTATCGGAGGGCTTGGCTTCTGTGTTGTAATCGGCATATTTGCATGGGTAATCTTCAGCAGAAAACAGGAAGACAAATTAGAAGGAAGAGACCTTAAGATGTAGGCCCCGGGAAGGAAATGACATGAAGATAGAAAGCATTCAGTTAAAGCATATAAGCATACCTTTGAAAAAAACTTTCAAGACAGCTTTGAGAACTGTAGACTCGGCTGAAGATACTGTTGTACTGATACATACTGATGACGGATATACCGGGTTTGGTGAAGCTCCTCCGACGAAGGCAATAACAGGCGAGACGAATGAATCCATAAGAGCTGCCATCAGGGATTATATAGCTCCGGCCGTAACAGGTGCAGATGTGACTAATCTTGAGGCAGTGCAGGAAAAGCTTCAGAATTGTATTGAGGGTAACTTCAGCGCCAAGGCGGCTGTGGATATGGCTGTATATGATCTGCTGACAAAGAGTATGGGTGTGCCGCTTTACAAGTATCTGGGAGGTTACAGAAACAAGGTGGAAACTGATATAACCATCAGTATCAATGAGCCCGAAGAGATGGAAGCAGATGCTGTCAGTGCATGTCGAAAAGGATTTTCTGCACTGAAGCTCAAGGTGGGCATTGATGCAGAGAAGGATGTGGAGCGTGTCAGAAGGATCCGGAATGCAGTCGGTGACAGGATGAAGATACGTCTTGATGCCAATCAGGGCTGGGAGGTTGACGAAGCGATAAGGACTATAAGAAAAATAGAGGATATGGGACTTGACATTGAACTGGTCGAACAGCCTGTAAAAGCACGTGATTTTGAAGGTATGAAAAAAGTTAAAGACAATGTCAACACTGTAATAATGGCCGATGAGAGTCTTTTTTCACCGCAGGATGCACTGAAGCTTCTGCAGATGCAGGCGGCTGATCTTCTGAATATAAAACTTATGAAATGCGGCGGAATATATAATGCTCTCAGGATAACAGCAATAGCAGAGACGTATGGAGTGGAATGCATGCTGGGCAGTATGCTGGAGAGTAAAATAAGTCTTACAGCTGCTGCACACCTGGCTGCTGCAAAGCGTATAATTACAAGAGTTGATCTGGATGCAGCCATACTGCTGGCAGAAGATCCGGTATCAGGAGGATTTCACAAGGAGGTTCCTTGGTTTTACCTTGATGAAAGCCCGGGGCTGGGAATCACAGATGTTATCGGTATGAAGGATATTTAGATACGATATGAAGGATATTTCGGAAATAGTTGTTGACATGTTCTGCAAATACATGTAATATACTTTTATCGAAATAAAAGGGAGTAGCATACACGTACAAGTGTTTACGCTATCGTCAGCGCGATGGGTCAGACCGTCCGGTGCGTAATGAAATTGCGAGACTTTTATTGCATTTTAAATGCAATAGGAGTCTCTTTTTTATTATCCGGGCATAATAACAACTGAAAGGATGGTTGGTATGAGAGAGTATTATCAGCTCACAGCGGAAGAAGCAAAGCTTCAGGTAAATGGCAGTCTGGAGCCGCTGACAGCTCAGCAGGCGGCTGCAAACAGGGAAAAATACGGACCTAATGAACTGGCTGATGGAAAGAAAAAATCAATGCTGAGGATTTTTCTTGAACAGTTCAGAGATTTTCTGGTAATAATACTGATTATTGCAGCGGCAATATCCGGTGTCCTTGGAGATTTAGAAAGTACTGCAGTTATATTGATTGTTATAACCATTAATGCCATACTGGGAACTGTTCAGACAATAAAAGCAGAGCAGTCTCTTGACAGTCTTAAAAAAATGTCGGCACCTGAAGCCAAGGTGCTGCGTGAAGGTCAGTTTATCAAGCTGCCGGCAGCGGAAATTACAGTCGGCGATATTGTAAGTCTTGAGGCAGGCGATTTTGTTCCGGCTGATGGCAGAATAACAGTAAATGCCGGCATGAAAATTGATGAGAGCGCTCTTACGGGAGAGAGTCTCGGTGTAGATAAGGATATTGAGGCTATAGAAGGACAGCGGGCTCTTGGGGACAGAGTAAATATCGTATATTCAGGAAGCTATGTAACCTATGGCCGCGGAGAATTTCTGGTCACATCCATTGGTATGGATACAGAAGTAGGTAAGATTGCAACTCTGCTTGAAACTACTTCGGAAAAGAAAACGCCGCTTCAGGTAAACCTCGATAACTTCGGAAAAAAACTTTCTATACTGATTATGGTTTTCTGTGCTGTTCTATTTGGAATCAGTGTATTCAGGGGTGAGGCTATCGGCGATGCTTTTATGTTTGCTGTGGCACTGGCTGTGGCAGCAATCCCTGAAGCTCTCAGCTCTATTGTAACCATTGTTCTTTCTTTCGGTACACAGAAGATGGCCAGGGAGCACGCAATAATCAGGAAGCTTCAGGCTGTTGAAGGTCTGGGAAGTGTATCTGTGATATGTTCGGATAAGACAGGGACTCTCACTCAGAACAGGATGACAGTAGAAGGTTATTATGTCCATGGCAGAAAAACAGATGCTTCAGATATAAATCCGCAGAAACCTGAGGAGAACCAGCTGCTGCTGGCAAGCATGCTGTGCAATGATGCAACAATAGCTGATGGCAATGAGATTGGTGACCCTACAGAAACTGCTCTGATAAACATCGGCATAAGACTTGGAGAAGATTATGCGAAAGAAAGAAGCGATAATCCGAGATTTGCCGAGATTCCTTTTGACAGTGACAGAAAACTGATGACAACGTGTCATAGACTTAAAACTCCGGTGCATGGTATCACATCAATGATGATAACCAAGGGGGCTGTTGACGTTCTTTTGCACAGAGTAAAGGAAATACAGACTCCAGAAGGAATCAGGGAGATAACAGATGAAGACAGACGTGCCATCGAAGAGTGCAACCATGATTTCTCCGGAAATGGCCTAAGAGTTCTTGCCTTTGCATATAAAAAGATAGAACCTGGTTTCAGGCCGCAGCCCAATGATGAAAATGATATGGTGTTTCTGGGACTGATATCTATGATGGATCCGCCTAGAGAAGAGTCTGCTGCAGCGGTTGCTGAATGTATAAATGCAGGTATAAAGCCCGTTATGATTACGGGTGATCATAAGGTCACAGCGGCAGCAATAGCAAGAAAAATCGGCATACTCAAAGATGATTCGGAGGCATGTGAGGGCTCGTCAATAGATGGCATGAGCGACGAAGAGCTGCAGGATTATGTTGAAAATATATCAGTATATGCCCGGGTATCTCCGGAGCATAAAATAAGAATAGTGAGAGCCTGGCAGGAAAAAGGAAATATTGTTGCTATGACGGGTGATGGTGTTAATGATGCTCCCGCGCTGAAACAGGCAGATATAGGCGTTGCCATGGGAATAACCGGAAGCGAGGTTTCAAAGGATGCGGCGGCAATGGTGCTGACTGATGACAACTTCGCCACGATAGTCAAGGCTGTCGAGAACGGCAGGAATATCTACAAGAATATCAAGAATTCCATACTGTTCCTGCTTTCGGGAAATTTCGGAGCGATACTGGCGGTGCTGTTCGCTTCAGTGATGGCTCTGCCACTGCCCTTTGCGCCTGTGCACCTGCTGTTCATCAATCTGCTGACAGACAGCCTGCCGGCCATTGCTCTGGGGCTAGAGCCTCACAGCAGGGAGCTGATGGAGGAAAAACCGAGGCCTGCTGATGAATCTATACTGACGAGATCTTTCATGGGAAGGATCGGCATCGGCGGACTGTCTATATGTATCATGACTGTGACGGCATTTCTTATCGGTCTCAACGGCTGGTTCACTGCAGCACCTCTGGGGGGAAGCGCGCTGCTGGGGAGTACCATGGCCTTCGGGACACTGTGTATGAGCAGACTGTTTCATGGCTTCAACTGCAAGTCCGACAGGCCGGTGGTGTTTACCAGAGCGCTGTGGAACAACAAGTGGCTGATAGGGGCTTTCGCCATCGGTGTCGTTCTGATAACCTTCGCTGTCGCTGTGCCGGGAGTGGATCACATATTTAAAGTTCAGACCCTGGGACTGCCGCAGCTTCTGACGGTTTATGGGCTGGCATTCCTGAATATCCCGGTGATACAGCTGATAAAATGGATTCAGGTGAAATCAGTCGGTACAAAATAGTAAAAGCCGGAATGAATAAAAACCGGCAGTAAATGTGAAATCTTTACAAAAGGGGTTTAGATAAAAAAACTGCTGTTTCAGAGAAAGAAATGCTTCTGAAACAGCAGTTTTCAGTCCGGTTAATTGTTTTATTCTGCCGGTACGAGGGCAGAACCTTTACATTCAGCTCTTACATTTCTTTGAGCAGTTCTTCGGCAATCTGAACAGCGTTTGTAGCAGCGCCCTTTCTGATGTTATCTGCCACTACCCAGATGTTGAGACCGTTTTCGATGGAGAAGTCTCTTCTGATACGTCCGATGTAGACTTCGTCAGTTCCGGCTGCATCTCTTGCCAGAGGGTAAACATTATTGGCAACGTCATCCTGAACGATGATTCCAGGGGAGTTTCTGAAGAGTTCAACAACGTCTTCCAGTTCAAACGGTTTCTCCAGCTCGATGTTGATGGATTCACTGTGAGAGTCAAATACAGGTACACGTACAGTTGTAGCAGTTACTTTGATATTATCGTCTCCGAGGATCTTGTGAGTTTCGTTGATCATCTTCATTTCTTCCTTGGTGTATCCGTTTTCTGTGAATACATCTATATGAGGCAGGCAGTTTCCTGCGATAGGATGAGCATAAGCCTGAAGCTCCTCGTCATTTCCTGCAAGGCCGTTCTTAAGGTCGTTGATGCCCTTTACACCTGAGCCTGATACAGCCTGATAAGTTGAGTAGACAACTCTCTTGATGCCGTATTTATCCTGCAGAGGTTTCAGTGCAACCATGGCCTGAATAGTCGAACAGTTAGGGTTGGCGATTATGCCTTTGTTCCATCTGATGTCCTGCGGATTTACTTCAGGAACTACAAGAGGCACTTCCTTGTCCATTCTCCACTGGCTGCTGTTATCTACAACTGTTACACCATGAGCTGCAGCGATAGGAGCAAATTTGGCGCTTGTGCCGCCTCCTGCCGAGAAAAGAGCAATATCGATAGGCTTATCGAATGAATGCTCTGTGAGCTCCTCTACTATATATTCTTTTCCTTTAAATGGTAATTTCTTACCTGCTGATTTTTTTGAAGCCATGAAGTAGATGTTTTCAAAAGGAAAATCTCTCTCTTCAAGCACTTTAAGGAAAGTTGAGCCTACTACACCTGTAGCGCCTACAACTGCAACGTTTGGTTTTCTGTTCATTATACTGTCCTCCTGAAATATATATTAATTATAATATGCGTTATTAATCGTACTTGATTGCAATTATACTACTGCTGACGCATTAAAGTAAAGGGGGCACCGGCAAATTAATTTCAACTTTCATCACAAATATCACACAAACTAATCGGGATATGCCGCTTTTTTTTAAAAGGATGCTATGGTATAATCAACTATGTATGAAAAAGGCAGGGAGGATTTTAAAATGACGTATTTTCAAGCGATAATTCTGGGACTGGCACAAGGACTTTCGGAGTTTCTGCCGATAAGCAGTTCGGGTCATCTGGCGCTTTTGCAATACTTTTTCGGTGTGAGTGCAGAGAATGTTCTGCCATTTGCAGTGTTGCTGCATCTGGGAACACTTGTATCCGTATTTATTGTGTACTGGAAGGATATTGTGGAGCTTGTGCTGGAGCTGATCGCTGTAATAAAGGATATATGCACAGGCAAGGGTCCGAGGATTAATGCCAATCCGACAAGAAGGCTGGGGTTCATGATAATAGTGGCTACGATACCGACAGCTATAATCGGACTGCTTTTCAATGATCTGTTTGAAGCACTGTATCTGTCCCTTATTGCAATAGGTATAGGACTTCTGATAACAGGTACGATTCTGTTTATTGCTGAACGTATGGGAAGAAACAATAAAAATGTTAAGGATATGAAATTCAGAAACGCCCTGTTCGTAGGCATAATGCAGGGTGTTGCCATCTGTCCGGGAATCTCAAGATCAGGTTCGACGCTTTTTGGCGGACTGATTTCAGGACTGAACAAGGAGTTTGCAGTTAAATTCGCATTCCTTATTTCGATACCTTCTATTCTCGGGTCGGTAATTATGGAAGCCCCTGATGCCTTTGAATCTGGAATGGATATTTCCCTTGTGGGCCCTGTGATTGCAGGAGTGATCGTATCGGCTTTATCGGGGCTGTTTGCAATCAAGGCCATGATCAGGCTAGTGTCAAACAAAAAGCTTATCGGTTTTTCGATATATACATGGGTAATCGGTATTGCCGTGATCGTTTATGCACTCATGGCTGCATAAAAGCAGTACTGGAACACAGAGGTTAAAGAATGGCACAGACCAGAAGAGGACCCGGAAGACCTCCGGGAAGCAAAAATAAAAATAAAAAGATAAGTTCCAGAAGGAGTACCGGAAACAGCAGATCCTCAGGAACTGAAAAGCGAAAGAAAAAAAGTGAGAACGGGTCGGCCGCGGCTGAGAATCGCCTCAGAGACGAGATTGTTTCGCTGATACTTGTGGCAGTCGGGGTTTTCCTGATAATTGCATTCCAGACAAATGCCGCAGGTTCAGCAGGCCTGGGACTTTCACATTTCTTCAAGGGATGTTTCGGATTCGCAGCTTATATAATGCCGTACTATTTTATAATATACGGCATACTGCTCTTTACAAGAAAAACTATACATACCGGAGTGAAATCGGCAGTACTGCTTTTTGTAATTTTCCTTATGATTTCCCTGATCAATTCTGCGAGATTCATAAATGCAGGAAACATGACAGGAGGAATCGGGAAGGCTGCAGTGTTTTATAATAACGGTATGGTTCTCGATGACGGCGGACTGTTCGGTATGGTCATCGGTGGATTTATCGTTAAGCTTGTCGGTATACCGGGACTTTATATACTGTCTGTAGTGGTAATAATAATATGTCTGCTTCTGCTGATCGACACGCCGGTGTCAAGATTTCTTGAAGCTGCCAGAGTCAGGAGGCAGCGACGTGCCGCCGAGCGTGAGGAACGCCGCAGAGAAAAGGAACGCGAGCATGAGGAATATCAGCAGCAGATAGAAATGAGCAGGGCTGCATCAGGCAGCAGGCGGGAGGATTATCGTGAACCGGCGGGGCTGTCGGCCGGACAGAAGAAGATCCTCGGATATATGCATGATGAAGGACGTGTCTACGGCAACGGCAGTGCAGAAATGCCGGAGGACCTTGATTTCTCCCTTGGAGAAAACAAAGAGAAAGAAAAAGCGCTTAAAAAAGAACGCAAAAGGAGGTCTGCCGGTCAGGAGCAGACGGCAGCAGAGCCGATAACAGAGGAGCATGCAGCAACAGAAGCTGAGAAGTTCGTGAAGGAACCTATAATAGTAGGAGGTTTTTCACCTAAGGCTGCTGAGAACAAGCTGACCAGATCCGAGGCGGCGAAGAGCAGACTCAGGGAAGAGGATTTCAATGTCAATGTGACATCGGGAGCAGATTACAAATTCCCTCCGATAGATCTGCTTAAAAAAGCTGCGAGAAAACCAGGCAGCGCCGCAGATGATGAGAATACACTGAGGATGAAAGCTGCCAAGCTTGAGGATACTCTGCACAGCTTCAATATTGATGCTCAGGTGACCAATGTCACTCAGGGACCGGCGGTCACCAGATATGAAGTACATCCTAACAGCGGCGTCAAGGTAAAGGGAATAAAGAATCTGGCTGACGATATTGCACTGAATATGGAGGCCAAGAGCATCAGAATCGAGGCGCCTATTCCGGGCAAGGCTGCTGTAGGAATAGAAATCGAAAACGACAGAATCAATATGG
The DNA here is from genome assembly GCA_022763735.1 of Clostridiales bacterium. GTDB lineage: Bacteria > Bacillota > Clostridia > Peptostreptococcales > Anaerovoracaceae > Lentihominibacter. The sequence goes on along the minus strand of JALEQY010000051.1, from coordinate 26,015 downwards.
TGACAGTTAGAGAGATAATTGATTCCTCCGCTTTCAAGAAGGCTGAGTCGAAGCTGACTTTTGCTGTCGGCAGGGATATTGCCGGCAAAGCTATCGTAGCTGACCTGAAATCCATGCCACATCTGCTGATTGCAGGGTCGACAGGATCCGGCAAGAGCGTGTGCATCAACAGCATCATCACAAGTATCCTCTACAAGGCTACGCCTGATGAGGTCAAGCTGGTGCTGGTGGATCCGAAGGTAGTGGAGCTTGCCAACTACAACGGTATACCGCATCTGCTGATACCGGTGGTTACGGAACCAGCCAAAGCTGCTGCTGCCCTCAACTGGGCTGTGGCAGAGATGGATGACAGGTACAGACGTTTCGCAGAAGAAGGCGTCAGAGAGCTGACAAGCTATAACAGGACAATGCGTGAACGGGATGAGGCTGACAAGGTGATGCCTCAGGTAGTGATAATCATCGACGAGCTGGCTGATCTGATGATGGTCGCATCATCTCAGGTTGAGGAATCCATCTGCAGGCTGGCGCAGAAGGCAAGAGCCGCAGGGATGCATCTTATCGTTGCCACTCAGAGACCATCGGTGGATGTTATCACCGGAGTTATCAAAGCCAACATTCCGTCGCGAATCGCATTCGCAGTATCGTCTCAGGTGGATTCGAGAACCATCCTTGATATGTCCGGTGCTGAGAAGCTGGTAGGCAAAGGTGACATGCTCTTCAATCCGCTGGGAAGCGGCAAACCGATAAGGGTGCAGGGTACATTCATCTCCGATCAGGAGGTCCACGATGTCATAGAATTCGTGAAGAGCCAGGTAGAAGAAGCTGAGTATTCGGAGAACGTCATGGATACTATTGAACGCGCCAATACCCCGGACTGTGAGAAAGGAAACCGGGATCTTGAGGATGAGCTTCTGCCGGAGGCCATTGAACTGGTGGTTCAGTCACAGCAGGCATCTGTATCCATGCTTCAGAGGCGGTTCAGAATAGGATATAACAGAGCTGCACGTATCATAGATATGATGGAGGACAGACAGATTATCGGACCTGCCGACGGGAGCAGGCCAAGACAGGTGCTGATCACGGAAGCAGATCTTATGAATATGAAATCAGAAACAGAGGATTTGGAACAGGTATGAAATTATTTATAGAAACTCTCGGATGCCCAAAGAATTTCAACGATTCGGAGGGTATCGGAGGTATATGGGAAAATGCGGGGATGTCTCTTACAGACGATCCGGAGAAGGCAGATGCTATTCTTGTCAATACATGCGGATTCATCAATGATGCCAAAAAGGAGTCCATAGACAGGATATTTGACATGGCCAGATTTATCGATGAATCCCAGGAGGCTTCGCCGGAGTCGGACCGGAAGCTTCTGATAGTATCAGGCTGCCTTTCTGAAAGGTACGGCAAAGAGCTTTTTGAGGAAATACCGGAGGTGGACATTTTTCTCGGAGTCAATGATTATGAGAAGCTGCCGCAGCTGGTAAAAAGCTATAAGAGGGGTAAACGTCTTCAGGCTTTTAGCTGCCAGCCGGACAGCTTCAGTGAGTTTTCTGCAAGAAAGATATCTGACAACCCCTACAGTATGACTCTTAGAATTGCCGAAGGCTGCAACAACTGCTGTGCCTACTGTGTAATACCGCAGATAAGAGGAAAGTACAGGAGCAGACCTATGCAGAGCATTCTCGAGGAAGCAGAGTATCTGGCATCCAGAGGGTGCCGGGAGCTGATACTGGTAGCTCAGGATGTGACGGAGTACGGCCGGGATATTTATGGAGAGCTGAAACTGCCACAGCTGCTGCGGGAGCTCTGCAGAATCGAAGGTATTGTATGGATACGCCTGATGTACTGCTATGAAGACAAAATAACAGATGAGCTGATTCAGGTTATGGCATCAGAAGAAAAAATATGCAATTACATTGATATACCGCTGCAGCATGTCTCGGATAAGGTGCTGGCTGAAATGAACCGTCATTCCACTTCAGCGAGTATTGCAGATACTGTAAGCAGGCTGAGAAACGCGATACCTGATATACATATCAGAACAACTCTTATTGCGGGGTTTCCTGGTGAAACAGAGGATGATTTTGAAGCTGTGCTTGATTTTGTTGAGAAGCAGCGTCTGGAAAGGCTGGGTGTGTTCGTATATTCCAGAGAAGAGGGAACTGCTGCCGGTGACAGAGAGGATCAGATAGATGAAGATGTCAAGGCGGCAAGAGCAGACTCTGTAATGCGTATGCAGCTTGAAATCTCCCGTGAAATAAATGAGGCACAAGTTGGAAATACTATCATGGTGCTTGTGGAATCTGTTGATGAAGAGGGTGCGTATATCGGCAGGACACAGTATGATGCGCCTGAAATAGATAACACGGTGATCTTCAGATCAGACAGGAAGCTTATGCCGGGTGATTTCGTCAAGGTTAATATTACAGATGCTTTTGACTATGATCTTGTAGGAAGAATGGAGGAATAACATGAATTTACCAAACAAGCTGACGATGGGAAGAATATTCGCCATACCTGTGTTTATTGTGGTTTTCCTGATGGGGTACCGCTATGCAGCCGCAATAGTTTTTGTGCTGGCGGCAATTACAGATATGCTTGATGGGCATATCGCCAGAAAGCATAACCTTGTTACAAACTTCGGCAAGCTGATGGATCCGCTGGCTGACAAGCTGCTGGTTATGTCTGCGCTGATATGTCTTGCCCAGATTGGGGATGTTGCCGGATGGATGGTTATCGTTATTCTGGGCAGAGAATTCATAATTACCGGAATGAGGCAGGTGGCTGCTGCACAGGGTATAGTCATAGCTGCAGGAACAACAGGCAAGATAAAGACTATTACTCAGATGATCGCTATACCTCTTCTGATTCTTGACAACTGGCCGTTTTCTCTGCTGCCGTTCAATCTTCCGATGGACGTTATCTTCCTGTGGATCGCACTTGTCATGACAGTGGTATCAGGTACAGAATACATAATTAAAAACAAGAGTCTTTTCTCCATGTAAAACCTACAGGTGAGCATAAAAAGAGAAACGTGTGCTTTTTGCAGCACAGGGCTTGATGAAAAGAGGCATGATATAATGAAAACAGCTATATTAAGTGTAGGAACCGAGCTGCTGTTCGGGCAGATCACCAACACCAATACGGTATATCTGTCTCAGCAGCTGAATCTGCTGGGGTTCGATGTGATGTACCATTATACTGTGGGAGATAACCCGGAGCGTGTTGCGGAGATGATCCGGCTTGCATTCAAGGACTGTGATCTTGTGCTGACGACAGGCGGGCTTGGACCTACGCAGGACGATCTTACCAAGGAAGTCGCCTGCAGAGTGCTTGGCGATGAGCTGGTGATGATGGATGATGTGCTGGAGGACCTTACAGCATATTTCAGAAAAAACGGTCGACAGATGACCGATAATAATAAAAAACAGGCAATAATGCCGTCAAGGGCAAAGGTTTTCAGAAATGATGCAGGTACCGCTCCCGGATTTGCTCTGCAAAAGGACGGCAAATATATAGTATGTATGCCGGGACCTCCGAGGGAAATGACGAGGATGTTCCAGAAAAACGTTGTGCCGTTTCTCCGGAAAATGTCCGATGATGTTATTTACTACAGAATGATCAGATGCTTCGGTATCGGTGAGTCACAGCTGGAGACGGCGCTACTGGATCTGATCGATAATCAGACTGATCCTACTCTGGCAACATACGCCAAGGAAGGTGAGTGCTCGCTGCGTATAGCATCGAAGCGAGGAACGCAGGAAGAAGCAAAGGCTGCGGTGGATGAGATGCTGGCAAAGGTTCGGGAAATCATCGGAGATTATATCTACAGCTGTGATGACGAAGATCTGGTGCAGGTGGTATGCAGGAAGCTGATGGAGAAGAAGCTTACAGTCGCTTCTGCCGAGTCATGCACCGGCGGCATGTTTGCTGCGGCTCTTACTGATGTGCCGGGTATTTCCGGCTCGTTTCAGCGTGGTCTTGTGACCTACAGCAATGAAGCTAAAATGGACGAGCTGGGTGTCAGGGCTGAAACGCTGGAAAAGTACGGTGCGGTGAGCGAGGAGACTGCTCTGGAAATGGTGGAAGGTCTCAAAGCAGTCAGCGGCTGTGATGTGTGCATATCCGTCACCGGAGTTGCCGGCCCGGGCGGTGGCAGTCCCGAAAAACCAGTAGGTCTTGTTTATATAGGGCTTATCTGCGGAGAAAGGAAGCTCTGTAAACGTGTTCAGATGAGAAATGTCAGCCGAAAATGGAACAGGCATTATGCTGTGCTCAGTATGCTTGATCTGATCAATAAGAATATATAGATGTGATTTTAATACGCTGTTGTATATAGTGAGAGGAGAATTGCTATGAAACTGGTTCATGTTACGATTCAGACAGCTTCTTTTGAGGATGAAATCAGATTTTATCAGGAACATGCGGGCCTGAAAATTGTCAGTGATATGAGAAACTCAGGGAGGAATATGGTGTTTCTGTCAAATGAGGACAATGAAACAAGTATTGAAATAATCGAGAATAAAGATGCTCATAATTCGGGCAATACTTATCTGTCTGTCGGCTTCAGTACTGAAAATGTTGAAAACAAGAGAGAGGAACTGATCGCATGTGGATATACCGTAACCCCGATAATCAAACCGGCTCCGGATGTAGAGTTCTTTTTCACTGATGACCCTGCAGGAGTGAAGGTGCAGTTCATCAGATAGAATAAGGAGTTGCAGATGATTAAGGTTTGTGATAATGACAGGCGTAAAATAGCATTCCTGTTTGAAGGAATCTGGGATTCTATGGTGATTGCATATCTGCAGGGCTATCAGGGCACTGCATGGGTAGACAAGATGCCGGAACCTGATTTTGGTTTTATAATAAGTGGTGAGTATTCTTTCTTTGGAGGTGACGCTGCCTCAGATGAAGCTGCAGATGCAATAAGACATCTGTCTCAATATATAGATGGTGATGAAACAACTGCTATATATTCTCCGGAACACCTAGAATGGCGCGACCTCTTGCTCAAGTGCCATCCTGAAAATGCCAGCGAAGTTATGAGATACTGGATTGTGCAAAAGGATTACGATTTCGATAAGAAAAAGCTTCAGAGCTTTGTTGACAGACTTCCTGATGAGTATGAACTCAGGAGGTTCGATACAGAGCTTTATAATCAGGCAATGAGTGAAGCCTGGTCATTAGAATTCTGTGAAACCTTTGAGTCGGCAGAAGATTATCTGAGCAAAGGCTTTGGATTTGCTGTCACATATCAGGGACATCTTGCAGCAGCAACATCTACTATGACGGTTTATGATGGCGGTACAGAAATTCAGGTGGCTACCAAGGAAGAATTCAGAGGAAAAGGTCTCGCACTGTCAACCGCAGCCAGATTTATTATCGAGTGTCAGGAGCGTGGAATAAGACCGTGCTGGGATGCAGCCAATAAAATATCTTTACATATGGCCATGAAACTTGGGTATGAATATAATGGGGAATATTCGACTGTTCATATTTCGTTGTAACATTTGTTTGCGATATTGAGTAGACAGATTGTTGTTGACAATTATTACCATATGGTATAAAATGGAAAAGAATCAGCAGCATACATGAGACATAAATGGTACATGGTAAATGCTAAAATATCCTTGACCTCAGAAAGGAAATGAGGTATCATAAAAAAAGAACAAATGTTCACAATCTGGAGGTAACTAAATGGCAGTTAATAAAAACCAACCGAAAAACAGCGACGATAGAGAGAAAGCTTTGGAAGCGGCATTGGCACAGATTCAGAAACAGTTCGGCAAGGGGGCTGTTATGAAGCTTGGTGATGATGATGCCAAACTGAATATAGAAGCTATTTCAACAGGATCCATGAGTCTGGATCTGGCAACAGGAATAGGCGGAGTGCCGAGAGGCAGGATTGTCGAGATATACGGACCGGAATCATCCGGTAAGACAACGCTGACATTACATATCATAGCAGAGGCGCAGAAACAGGGAGGAAGAGCCGCATTCATCGATGCAGAACATGCTCTTGATCCGGAATATGCCAGAAACCTCGGAGTGGACGTGGATGAACTTCTGGTATCCCAGCCTGACTATGGTGAACAGGCTCTGGAAATTACAGAGATGCTGGTAAGAAGCGGAGCTGTTGATGTGGTGGTAGTCGACTCGGTAGCTGCTCTCGTTCCTAAGCATGAAATCGACGGAGCTATGGGGGACGCTACTGTCGGAATGCAGGCAAGGCTTATGTCTCAGGCTCTCAGGAAGCTTGCGGGAGTAATAAATAAGACAAATACGACAATTGTATTTATCAATCAGCTCAGAGAGAAGATAGGAGTGATGTTTGGCAACCCGGAAACGACAACAGGGGGCAGAGCACTGAAATTTTTCGCATCGATGAGAATAGATGTGCGAAAAGTCGAAAGCATAAAATCGGGAGATCAGATCCTCGGCAACAGGACGAGAGCCAAGATCGTCAAGAACAAGGTTGCACCACCGTTCAAGCAGGCTGAGTTTGATATAATGTATGGTAAGGGCATATCTAAGGCGGGAGATGTTCTCGACTGCGCTGTTACAGAGAAAATCCTCGAGAAAGCTGGTTCATGGTACAGCTTCGAAGGAAACAGGATAGGACAGGGAAGAGAGAATGTCAAGAATTATCTTGAAGAGAATCCTGACATCATGGACAGAATCGAAGGGCTGCTTCTTGATACACTAAACAAGAAGGAAGAGGAGAAAGCTGCGGATGATATAATGCCAGAAAGGATCCCGGATGGGCTGGATGAATTGATGGTAGATGAAGACGGAGTTATCATTGAATAATGATGCTGTTTTTTGCAGAAATTCCTGCATATATTGAAATTTCTGCTTTACAAGCGGCATGAAATGTAGTAACATATATGAATGTAAGCCGCTCGAAAAAGGCTTTTAAAGTAGCGTGTCGAAGAATCGGCAGCTGCTGCCTTATTAGGCGAGACTGGATAGAGGAGGTAAATATTAAGAATGTATGCAATTATTGAAACAGGCGGTAAACAGTACAGAGTTCAGAACGGTGATCAGATTGCTGTAGAAAAGCTGAATATAGCTGACGGTGAGAAGGTTGTATTTGACAAGGTACTGGTGGCAGGAGAAGGTGCTGATATTAAAGTCGGCGCTCCTTATGTAGACACTACAGTAGAAGGAAAGGTAATCGAATCAGGCAGAGGTAAGAAGGTTGTTATCTTCAAGTATAAGGCTAAGAAGGATTACAGGAAGAAACAGGGGCACAGACAGCCGTACACATTAGTGGAAATTACTGCAATAGATGGAGTTAAAGCTCCTGAGACTCCTGCAGTAGAAGCTGCAGAAGAAAAACCTGCTAAGAAACCGGCTTTGAAATCAATGAGAAAAGCTGAACTTATCGAGTTCGCTAAAGAAAACGGAATCGAAATCGATGAGAAAGCTACAAATGCAGTAATGATCGAGACTATCGAAGCTGCATTGAAATAAGAAGTTGAACGCGAAATTTAATTCAGATTGATATAGCGAGGAGGTGTCTGGACATGGCAAGTAAGAAAGGTGTAGGAAGCTCCAAGAACGGTCGTGACAGTGAGTCGAAACGTTTAGGTGTTAAGACAGGAAACGGTCAGTTTGTAAGTGCCGGAAGCATTCTGGTTAGACAGAGAGGAACAAAGTTCCATCCTGGTAACAATGTAGGCATCGGTGGAGATGATACTTTATTTGCTAAGATTGACGGAGCTGTTAAGTTCGAAAGATATGACAAGACAAGAAAGCAAGTAAGTGTATATCCTAGAGAAGCTTAATTCGTTATTTGAGCCCCTAATTTGATTAGGGGCTTTAATATTATCTGAAGGATCAGTATTATTATGTCAATATTGGAATAATACTGATAAAGAGTAATATCATATAAGACGAGGAGGACTCATGTTTGTAGACAGAGCCAGAATATTTATAAAATCAGGCAAGGGAGGAAACGGTGCTGTATCTTTCAGAAGAGAACCCTTTGTTCCTGAGGGAGGTCCTGATGGCGGTGACGGCGGAAAAGGCGGAGATGTGATTTTCCAGGCGGATGAAAATCTCCGTACGCTGATGGATTTCAGATACAAAAGGAAATATGAGGCAGAGAACGGTCAGGACGGCATGAAGAAAAAGCGCTATGGCAGGAACGGTCAGGATCTGATCATCAAAGTACCGGTCGGCACTGTAGTCATTGATGAAGAGTCAGGACTGGTTATGCAGGATCTGACAGAACACGGGCAGTCTTTCGTAGCGGCAAAGGGCGGAAGAGGCGGAAAAGGTAATGTGAAATACACCACATCCACAAGACAGGCTCCGAACTTTGCAGAAGCAGGCGGGTTCGCTAAAGAGAGAAACGTTATACTGGAAATGAAGCTAATAGCTGATGTAGGTCTTGTGGGATTTCCGAATGTAGGCAAGTCAACACTTCTCTCTGTTGCAACCAGTGCGAAACCCAAAATCGCAAACTACCATTTTACTACAATTGAACCTAATCTGGGTGTAGTACAGATTTTTGATACGAGCTTTGTGATGGCAGATATTGCAGGGATAATCGAAGGTGCTCATGAAGGAGCAGGTCTCGGACATAAGTTCCTGAAGCATATCGAGCGTACCAAAGTGCTTATTCATGTTGTTGATGTGGCAGGAAGCGAAGGTCGTGATCCCATAGAGGATTTTGACAAGATAAACAGTGAGCTGCAGCAGTACAGCCCGAAGCTTATGAAGAAACCGCAGATAGTTGCGGCAAATAAAATAGATCTTATAAGTGAGGATGATCCTCAGTATATTAAATTCAGGGAGTATGTGGAGGAAAAAGGATATAAAGTATATCCTATGTCCGCTCCGATCAATATAGGAGTCAGAGAAATACTGGCTGAAGCAGCAGACCAGCTTCAGCAGCTTCTTATCAATCCTCAGGAAGAGGAAGAAGAGTACGAAATGTTTGACTTTGAAGCTGATGAGCATGATCCGGATTACAGAACAGTATACGTTGACTTTGACGGAACCGATTATATTCTGTCAGGCAAGCAGCTGTACAAGATTTTCAATTCCACAAACTTCACGGATATGGGTTCGATGCGATATCTGTATAAATATATTGAGAAGAGCGGTGCCCTGGATCAGCTCAGAGAAATGGGCATTGAAGACGGCGATATCATCAGAATACAGGATTATGAACTGGAATACGTTGATGAAGACTATTTTGATATGTAGAGATACGACAGCGTCTGATTAATGCAGGTGAAACAGACAGGGCCGGTACAATCGGAATGTACCGGTCTTTTTTTGCCTCCGCAGTAATATAAATAGTAGCGGAGGTGCACGTATGAAACGAAAGATCATGGAACAGACGTGTTTCTGCATTATTATAGCGCTGGCGCTTTTTATATCTGTGAATTCAGGTACGCCGGTGCTGGAAAAAGGCGCACAGACTGTATTGAATTATATGCATACATCATATACGTTAGAGGATGTTAAGGAGGCAGCCCATATAGGCGCTGTATTTGCATCTGCACTGCCTGGGAAGGTGTCGGGAGCTATTGCTGTTATGACCGGGAAGATGACACTAGGTGATCCTATAGATGAAGATTATGAAAACGGCAGAGCTGCCGTATATGCAGCAGCAGGTGGAGAAGTCACATCGGCAGGTGAGAATGAAGAAATAGGAAAATATATAAGGATAACCCATGGAAGCATGGGTGAAAGCCTTTACGGCAATCTGGAGTCTGTATATGTTAAGGTACCGGAGAGAGTAAGAAAAGGGCAGGTAATTGGAATGTATGAAAAAAAAGAAGATAAGGATTTTTATTTTTCCTTTAAGGAATATGACTGATATATGGTATAATGATTTCTGTATTTTGCGGAAATCAGCCGCAGGGAAGGAATCAGTAAAAATGAAACATCCAACCAGAGAAAAATGCCGGCAGATGCTTGATGAATACGGTACTCCGGACCATGTCAGACGTCACTGCGGTGCAGTGGCACAGACAGCATATACGATAGCTGAAGCTCTGAACAATAACGGATTTGATATGGATCTCGATCTGATAACGGCAGCAGGTATGCTTCACGATATCGCCAGGGTTAAGGACAGGCACTGGGATGTTGCTGCAGATTACCTGAAAGATCTCGGATTCAGAGAAGAAAGTGAGATCATAAGGGTGCACATGACCTATTCGCCGTTTTCACAGATAGAGGATGCTGATGAGACGGATATGGTCTGCCTTGGTGACAGACTTGTCAGAGAAGATGAGTATGTCGGAATAGATAAAAGAATACAGTATATCATAGATAAAGCGGTGAAAAATGGGCATGAAGAAAAAATTCCGTTTATTCTTGAGAAAAAGAAAGACACCCTCAGGTTTATGAATCAGATAGAAAACAGAATAGGCAAGTCGATAGACGAACTGATGAAAGGAAAATAATGGTAATTGATAGAGAGCTGGATAAAATTTTAAAAAAGGTTGAAAAGCCTGCGAGATATATAGGCGGCGAAGTAAACAGTGTTACAAAAAATCCGGATGAAGTGGCGGTCCGTATCGGTTTCGCGTTTCCGGATACTTATGAGATAGGAATGTCATATCTGGGACTGCAGATTCTATATAATATTCTTAACAGGAATGATGAAATATTCTGTGAGAGAGTTTTCGCACCGGCCCCTGATATGGAGGAGATAATGATGTCTCAGGGCAGGGAGCTGTTTACTCTCGAAACCTTTACTCCCGTCAGGGAAATGGATATACTAGGCTTCACGCTGCAGTATGAGCTGTGCTTCACAAACGTTCTCAATATGCTGGAACTTGGAGGAATTCCGTTAAAGAGCTGTGACAGAGATGACAGTTTCCCTGTGATTATAGCAGGAGGACCGTGTGCGTATAATCCGGAGCCACTGGCGGATTTTATAGATGCATTCCTGATCGGTGACGGCGAGGAACTGCTGGAAGCGGTATGTATGGCTAAAAAATCAGCATCGTCGAAGCAGGAGTTTTTGGAAACTGTATGTAAAATGGACGGTGTATATGTACCGGCATTTTATGAGCCGCGATACAATGATGATGGGACATTGAAGGAAATCAGGAAGCTTTATGAAGGGGCTCCGGACAGAGTCAGGAGAGCTGTAATAAGCGATATAGAAAGTGCAGAGTTTCCGGTGAACAATATTGTTCCGTTTATTGATACAGTGCATGACAGGTCTGTAGTTGAGACTTTCAGAGGCTGTACGAGAGGATGCAGATTCTGTCAGGCCGGTATGATCTACAGACCTGTGAGAGAACGAAGCAAGGAAACCATAGAAAAGCTGGCTGTGAAACAGCTGGAAAATACGGGACACGATGAGCTTTCTCTGTTGTCTCTTTCAACCAGCGACTATTCCAGATTCGAGGAACTGGCTACGGAGCTGATGGACATGTGCAGAGAGAGAAATGTGGCATTGTCACTTCCGTCACTCAGATTGGATACGTTCTCTTTTAAAGTGCTTCAGGAAATACAGAAATACAGAAAATCAGGTCTTACCTTTGCTCCCGAAGCGGGAAGTCAGAGACTCAGAGATATTATAAACAAGAATATTACAGAAGAGGATATCTACAGTGCTGTCGAGCAGGCAATAGAACTCGGCTGGGAGCATATAAAACTGTATTTCATGGTGGGGCTTCCGGGAGAAACTTTTGAAGATCTGGACGGGATCGGTGAAATTGCCCGCAGGATAATGGATATCAATTTCAGAATGAGGGGCAGGAAAGGAGGCCGCTTCAGAGTCACTGTAAGCGTGTCCAACTTTGTTCCCAAAGCTCATACACCTTTTCAGTGGGCACCCCAGGATACGAAAGAGATGTTTATAGAGAAGCACAATTATCTGTCAAAGAAACTTCACATAAAGGGTGTGACGTTCAATTACCATGAAACTGAAACCAGCAGCCTGGAGGCCGTATTTGCCAGGGGTGACAGAAAGATCGGCGATTTGCTGCTCAGGGCGCATGAACTGGGCTGCAGGTTTGATGGATGGACAGAACATTTTAATGCGGAACTCTGGCGGAAGGCCTTTGAAGAAACGGACACAGACATGGCATTTTACTGTAACAGAGAAAGAAGTTATGATGAGATGCTGCCGTGGAGTATTATTGATCCGCTGATCAGTGACGATTTCCTGAAACGTGAGAATGATAAAGCGGCTGCCGGCAAAGTCACGCCTGACTGCCGTCAGGGATGTGCAGGGTGCGGTATCAACAGATATGCGGAGTGCTTCAAGGGCGTGGAACATGCAGAGGAGGTGCCGAATGAATAGATATGTGATCACATTTTCCAAAATGGGGACGATCTGTTATATTTCACATCTTGATCTGATGAGGATGTTCAGGCGTACTTTCAAGAAAGCAGGTATCAGGCTTGTATATTCCCAAGGGTTCAATCCACATCCTAAGATGGGGTTCGCCCAGCCTCTTTCGCTGGGGTACTGGGGTCTCAGAGAGATGATGGAATTTGAGACTGTGGAAGAGTATGATACCGAGGAACTCAGGAAAACTATCGCGTCACTTATGCCGGATGGTATTGAGATAATCGACTGCAGACCTCTCGTAGGCATCAGGAAAACTCTGGCTGCTGCAGCTGCAGCAGCGGAGTATATCATTGCGATACCGGTTAGAGAGCCTATAGGCATGGCAGGGCAGGACGTCAAAGATAGGTATATGGGGCAGAATTCCATTATAACTCTGAAAAAGCAGAAGAAAAAGAAAGAACCGGTAGAGGTGGATATTAAACCTATGATCAGAAGTATAGAATTCACACCTGAAGAAGAAACTCTGTTCGTAACAGCGGTTCTGGATTCAGGAAGTGTATCAAATCTCAGTCCCGAGCTGGTTATAGATACTCTGCTTAAATGCCTTCAGCTGAATATTGACCGGAGTGAGATAGCAGTGATGCGTAAGAAGATAATATTTGAGAAGAATAACCATCAGAAATAATTGACATATAATCCCATTTATAGTAATATATACTATAAATGGGAGGTACTTGCGATGAAAAAACTGATGGAGATGCTTGAAGAAAAGTTCAATATTGAAGCTTTTTACAGCGATAACAGAGAACTGATAATTAAGGTGGCAGCAGTTGCACTGGCGATTGTTGCTGCTTTCTTTGTTTTTGCTGCCAGTGATGATGATACAGGAGCTGTTGCCGGAGATGATGTTGAAACGGAGGTTTCTGTTACTGAACCACAGACTGATGCAATATATGTGGATATCGGTGGAGAAGTGAAGAATCCTATGCTTGCGGAGCTGCCGGAGGGAAGTCGTGTTGATGATGCCATCAAAGCGGCAGGGGGACTTACAGATAAGGCGGATCTTACTGATATCAACAGAGCCGCATTTGTTGAGGATGGAGAGAAAATATATATTCCTGCGATAATAGATGAAGATGATATGACATATGCGTCAGGAGAATATCTGACATCAGATGCTTCAGGGAAAGTCGACAGGAGTTCATCGTATTCCGGTGGCAAGGTCAATATAAATACCGCAGGCTCAGATGAACTGCAGACTCTGACGGGGATAGGTCCTGTTACAGCACAGAAAATAATAGACTACAGAACAGAGAACGGGAGATTTTCTTCTATAGAGGATATAAAAAATGTTTCCGGGATAGGAGACAAGACTTTTGAGAAATTCAAGGATGATATCAGGGTGTGAGACAGCTGTTTCATCCGGATGCAAAACCATAGCCCGGTCTTTGCTGCCGGGCCCGGTTCATACAATGCGGCATGGGTGTACTGATGAGATCAGTCGTCAGGCTTATTTCTGTTTATTTCGTAATGCTTCTTGATGCATTCAAAAGTTTCGGCACTTATGTCGTGTTCGATTTTACATGCATCGGCCATGGCTGTTTCTTCTGATACTCCCAGCATCATGAACAGCTTGCCGAGAAGAGAATGACGTTCATAAATGGATGCCGCGATTTCCATACCGTCGCTGGTAAGGTATATGTTGCCGCTGCTGTCTCTCGTTATAAAACCGTTGTTTTCCAGCTGCTTAAGTGCTACGCTGACACTGGGCTTGGAAAATCCCAGATGATGGGCAATGTCGATTGCCCTGACGCTTCCTTTCTGTTCTCTGAGGATCAGGATTGTTTCAAGGTAGTTTTCTGCAGATTCAAGTATTTTCATATTGCGACTCCTGTGTTATCTGATAGCTGTTTCCAGTGCCAGCTTCATCATATCGGTAAACGAATTCTGTCTTTCTTCGGCTGTAGCTTTTTCTCCGGTAACAAAGTGGTCGCTTATGGTCATTATCGCCATGGCGTTCACTCTGTTGTAAGCTGCGTTCATGTAAAGAGCGGCAGCCTCCATTTCTACTGCCATGATGCCCATTGACGCCCATTTTTTCCACCAGTCCTCTTTGAGCTCGTAGAAAACGTCACATGATACGATATTTCCTGCCTTAAAAGGAATATTGTTTTCCTTAGAAGCTTCACCCAGCTTGGTTATAAGTTCATAGCTTGCACATGGAGCGTAATTACCCGGAACGTCAAAAGCGTGGATGTAATTGGAATCAGTTGATGCGGCCATTCCGACAACAATATCCCTGACCTTGATATCCTCGTGAAAAGAACCAGCCGTACCTATTCTTATTATGTTCTGAACTCCATATTCTGTGATCAGCTCCCATGAATAGATGCCCATTGACGGCATACCCATGCCGGAACCCTGAACTGATACGGGAACTCCTTTGTAAGTTCCGGTGTATCCCAGCATTCCGCGTATCTCATTATAGCATTTAGGGTTTTCGAGGTAATTCTCAGCAATGAATTTAGCTCTGAGAGGATCTCCAGGCATAAGTACTGTTTCGGCTATATCGCCTTTGCTGGCGGCGTTTATATGTGTACTCATAATTAATTCCTTTCTCTGTGATAGTAAGTATGTGAGATGGATTTGAACTATAATTAGTATACCACAATGCTTCTGTTTATAAAACAGATATGTTGGCTGAGTTGGGCATGTTCAGATCAAGGGCTGTGACAGCTCCCATCGGAAGGGTGAGCTGAGGGTATATATGTCCTGCCTGCAGGTTGAACAGTACAGGCTTTTTCCAGGGCAGCACGACTTCCCTGATTATATCCATGACTTCAGGTGAAGCCTCAGGATTTCCTGCATCTTCAGAAACTGATTTCTGGTTACGGCCTGAGCAGCCGGTGAAGGTTCCGAGAATAATTCCGCTGCAGTCTCTGAATTTCCCGGCAAGGGCCAGGGAGGTCAGAGCTCTGTCAAGTCTGTAAGGTTCTTCGTTTACTTCCTCGATAAACAGAAGGCTGCCACGGGTGTCCGCTTCATAAGGTGAACCTAAGGTTCCGGCAAGAAGCGAAAGGTTGCCTCCGGTAAGTCGGCCTCTGGCATAGCCGGGGTACAGAACCTTCAGGTGATGATGGGGAGGGTTTATGATAGGATAATTGCTTTTTTCATGTAAAAGGACATGCTTCAGAGAGTCAAGGGAAAAATCATCAAGCTGGCTGTATCCGGCACCTGGCATAGGTCCGTGAAAGGTTACGAAGCCGCATAGCCTGTTTATGGCTGTATGAAGAACGGTGATGTCACTGTAGCCGACGAGGATTTTCGGGTTTTTCCCTATCATGTCGTAATCCAGCAGAGGCAGTATGCGCATTGAGCCGTAACCGCCCCGCAGACAGAAGATACCTCTGATATCGTCGGAGGCGAAAGCATTGTTCAGATCTTCGGCCCGCCGGATATCGGAACCGGACAGATATCCGCGGTGTGATCTGCATCCGGGCATTACGATGGGTTCAAGATCAAGAAGTTCCAGAGATTCCACTGCGGTTTCCAGCTCCCCGGCTGATACAGGAGAAGATGGAGCGACAAGAGCCACTTTATCGCCAGGACGCAGAGGTTCAGGCCATATCAGGCTTTTCTCAGAGAGATTCATAAAGGCCTCCTTAATACAATTTTTGAGAAAGTTTTACAAAAAATAAAAAAGATGGGAGACACATCCATCTTTTTCTTTAGTATTTCTCATTACTGTGCATTTAACTTATGCACGGGTGGGGACGGGTGAGAATTAAGCGTTCGCTTTGTTGAATCTCTTTGCTAATCTTGACACTTTTCTTGAAGCAGCATTCTTATGGATAGTGTTCTTAGCAGCAGCCTGCATGAGCTTCTTCTCTGCTAAAACCAGCTTTTCCTTGGCTGTTTCCATATCTCCAGCTTCCAGAGCAGCATCATAAGCCTTCAGGATTGTCTTGAGATGACCTTTGATACGTCTGTTTCTTGCTGTTTTCTTGTCGATAACACGGATTCTTTTCTTTGCGGATTTAATATTAGCCATTAAATTTACCCCACTTTCATTAATTTAAGCCTGTTGTGACTTAGTTCACAACATAAAATCGCAACTATAAGTATAAACGAATAAAAGAGTAATTGCAAGGGTAAATTATTATTGTATGCGATAGGGATAAATAAAGAGGTGAAGCAGGATGAAATACAGGACTGATCTGGCAGTGGAAAGCAAGGAACTGTTTGAGAGGGAAAACCATACTTTGGAAGACAAAGACGGTATAGTAACCGAAGAGATTGATTACGGCGAAGGTATAAAAGCTGTAAGAATAAGGATAACGAGCCCGGCAGGCGAGTTCAAACTGGAAAAACCGATGGGAAACTATATAACTATTGAAGCCGACGGGATCATAGAGGAAGAGGAGGGCGTCAGAGAGAAGGCTGAGCATGCACTGGCAGAAGAGCTTAAGAGACTGATAAAGTTTCATTATAATCTCAAGGTGCTTGTGGCAGGTCTGGGAAACAGTGAGGTGACCCCTGATGCACTTGGCCCTGCTGCTGCATCAAAAGTAAAGGTGACGAGACATCTGTTCATTCTCTTTGAAGCTGATGGTGACGATGAAATGTCTAATGTCAGCTGCATTGTGCCCGGAGTGACCGCAACGACAGGAATGGAGACTGCAGATATCATCAGGAAAGCTGCAGAGCTGACCGCTCCGGAGGTGATAATAGTAATAGATTCCCTTGCAGCCAGAGATATCCGACGTGTGAGCACCACGATACAGATAACAGATACAGGCATTTCTCCGGGAGCGGGGATGGGGAATACCAGAACTGGTATAAACAGTCAGACTACAGGTGCACAGGTTATTGCAATAGGGGTACCTACAGTGATCGATGCCTCAACAATAATAAGAGATGCGCTGGCGGATAACATGGAAAATGCCTGGGAAATTGATGATTATTTAGATAATTATGAGACACAGATGATAGTTACTTCAACAGATATAGACATGATAATCAGAGAATTTTCGGACATTATTGCAGGCGGGATAAATAAAACCCTTCATCCGGGCATATATTCATAAGAGTAATGACTGGAGGATAACTGATGAGAAAAAAACATACGAGGCAGGCGGCAGCTGCTTTAATTGTATTTCTGCTTTCGACATTAGTGTTTTACAGAGTCGATCCGTCTGATGCGATGACAGCTGCCTGGATTGATGAAAAAGAACTGGGCGCTGTATGTGTCGGGCAGATTGTTCCGGAGGCCAGGAAGCAGCAGGACAATGAAGAAAACATGAAAAAGACCGGACAGATAGAAGAAAAAGATGATGTGAAGAGTAAAGTCCGTACAGAGAACAATGAAAAGAAAAAAGATACCGGTCACAGCAGCTCAGAAAAAAAAGTCAGAATTTCAGGTGATCCTCTTGTGATAATTTATCATACCCATGCCAGTGAGTCATATATGCCGTATAAAGAGAGCAATTATCACCGGGAAGCAGAGAAGGGCACGGTAAGAGATGTTGGCGATGTGCTTGAAGCAGAGCTTGAGAAAAAAGGAATAAATGTTGTTCATGATAAGACTGTCCATGACAGACCTTCATATAATGAATCATATAATAAATCTCTGGCCACAATTGAGGCACTGCGTGATAAATACCCGAGTGCTCTTTACATAATAGATCTTCACAGAGATGCAGCTCCTGCGTCGGCCAGCGAAGGAAAGTATATCAGGATAAATGGCAGTAGAACAGCAAAATTCAGCATGGTGGTGGGTCAGGCTAATGACAATTATGTTGAATTGTACGATTTTGCAGAAAAAATAAGCGAAAAAGCGGAGACAATGTATGAAGGTTTCGGTGGCGCGATAATAGAGAGAAATTATAATTATAATGAATATCTCACAGACAGGTGTCTGCTGCTGGAAATAGGAAATAATAAGAATACTATAGAAGAAGCGAGATTGTGCGGCAAGTATTTCGCCAGGGTGCTTGCGGAGATAATAAATGAAGAACAGTAGCAGGGTGAGAAAGGCTGACAGGTATGAAAAAAGGTTTTATGAGGTTTATGATTGTGTTCCTTCTGTTTTTTTCAGGAGCGTGCAGCATAGTGTATGTTGATGAGATATGCTTTGAAACTACAGGTGAAGGTGGTAATTTGGTTTTGGATATTGATAATTTCAGCCTTTTCCATTAAAATACAATATAGAATATTTATTAGCATGAGAGGCAGAAATGAAGGATTATAAGAAATACATCAGAAATTTCAGTATTATAGCACATATAGATCATGGTAAATCAACCCTTGCCGACAGGATAATTGAGAAGACAGGGCTTGTTTCAGAACGTGAGATGAGAGAGCAGTTCCTTGACAATATGGATCTGGAAAGAGAACGAGGTATAACCATAAAGCTGCAGACAACAAGACTTGTGTTCAGGTCAAAGGACGGCAACGAGTACATTTTCAATCTCATCGATACACCGGGACATGTGGATTTCACATATGAAGTATCAAGAAGCCTCGCTGCGTGTGAAGGTGCTGTTCTTGTAGTGGATGCAACTCAGGGTGTTGAAGCTCAGACACTGGCTAATGTGTATCTGGCTCTTGATGAGGATCTGGAGATAATGCCTGTTCTGAACAAGATCGATCTGGCTTCAGCAAGACCTGATGAAGTTAAACAGGAAATTGAAGATGTTATCGGTGTGGATGCCCAGGGGGCTCCTCTTGTTTCTGCCAAGGAGGGTATAGGAATAGAAGATCTTCTCGAAAAGATAGTGACTGATATTCCTGCACCGGAAGGCGACGAGAACGACAAGCTCAAGGCGCTGATATTTGATTCATACTATGACAATTACAAAGGCGTTGTTATATATACACGTATTTTTGACGGCACTGTTAAAAAAGGCGACATGATACGCCTGATGAATACAGGCAAAAAATATGAAGTTACAGAAGTAGGTGTCTATTCTCCGGGGCCTGTAGAGTGCAGATCCCTCAGAGCAGGCGAGGTGGGATATATCTGTGCCAGCATCAAGCAGGTGGCAGATGCCAGAGTCGGAGATACGATAACCATTGACGATGATCCTACAGAAGAGCCGCTGCCGGGATACAAGAAGGTGCAGCCTATGGTCTACTGCGGTATCTATCCTGCAGAAGGGGAAAAGTACGAAAACGTCAAGGATGCTCTGGAAAAGCTGCAGGTGAATGATGCGGCATTCCATTTTGAACCTGAAACCTCAACAGCTCTGGGCTTCGGTTTCAGATGCGGTTTTCTGGGACTTCTCCATATGGAGATAATCGTCGAGAGACTTGAACGTGAATTCGATCTCGCTGTTGTGACGACATCCCCGAGTGTAATATATAAGGTGGTTATGAATGACGGTTCTGTTCAGATGGTGCAGAATCCGTCCAATCTGCCGGATGCGGGGCTCATAGATCATATAGAGGAGCCTATGGTGAAGGCAGATATAATGGTTCCTAAGGATTACGTCGGTAATATCATGGAGATATGTCAGGACAGACGTGGCAGACTTATCCATATGGAATATATAACAGAAACGAGAGTTAATCTTCATTATGATATGCCTCTTAATGAAGTGATATATGACTTCTTCGACGCTCTTAAATCAAAGACGAGAGGATACGGATCGCTTGACTATGAATTTACAAGGTATGAACCGTCAAAGGTGGTGAAGCTGGATATCCTGCTCAACAAGGACCTTGTGGACGCTTTTTCCATGATAGTACATGAATCGAAAGCGTACTCCAGAGGTCGTTTCGTGTGCTCCAAGCTCAAAGAGATAATACCTATGCACCAGTTTGAAGTCCCTATACAGGCTTCGATAGGACAGAAAGTAATAGCCAGAGAAACAGTCAGAGCATATAGAAAAGACGTTATAGCAAAATGCTATGGCGGAGATATTTCGAGAAAGAAGAAGCTGCTCGAAAAACAGAAGGAAGGAAAAAAGAGAATGCGCCAGTTCGGTACTGTTGAAGTGCCTCAGGAAGCATTCACTGCGGTGCTCAAATATGACGATAACAAATAGTCTCGGGTTATATCTTCATGTGCCGTTCTGTGTGAGAAAATGCAAGTATTGTGATTTTCTCTCGTTTGGCTGCAGCGACAGTCAGGTGCTGTCGGAGTATGCGCGTGCCCTGATGCAGGAAATCAGAATAAGATCACAGGACTGGCATTATAGAGAAGTCAACAGTATTTTCATAGGAGGAGGGACACCTTCCCTTGTTTCAGAATGGGATATGGGGAAAATACTTGACTGTATCAGAGATTATTTTAATGTTGTCAGGGACGCAGAAGTGACGATAGAAGCAAACCCGGCAACCCTGTCTGATGAAAAACTGGAAAGATATCTGAGAAAAGGGATAAACAGACTTAGTATAGGAGTTCAGTCTTTTGAAAACTGCGTGCTTGAATCCCTCGGCAGGATACATAACAAGAATGATGCGTTCTATTCATATCAGAGGGCTAAAAAAGCCGGTTTTGACAATATAAATCTGGACATCATGTTCGGAATACCCGGGCAGTCCATGAAAATGTGGAAAGATACTGTGAGACAGTGCATTTTTCTCGAACCGGCACATATATCCCTTTACAGCCTCCAGGTGGAAGAGGGTACAGAATTTTATAAGATGATATACGAAGATGGAATAATGGATCCTGTCCCTGATATTGTAGACAGAGAAATGTACCATACTGCACTTAAAATGCTGAAAACTGCAGGATATGAGCATTATGAGATATCAAACGCCTGCAGACCGGGATACAGGAGCAGACATAACATGAAATACTGGTCGTATGAAGAATATCTGGGACTGGGTCTCGGGGCCGATTCATTCATAGACGGAAGCCGGTTCAGAAACTGCAGCAGCATGCATGATTACATAAGCGCGATTAAAGAATCTGTAGCACCTGTGGATGCCGGAAGCGTGGAAAAGTATTCGGAACGTGAAGAAATGGGTATATTTGTTTTCACGGGGCTGAGAAAATCAGAAGGGATAAGTCTGGAACATTTCCGCCGGATATTCAACAGAAATTTCTTCGAAGTATATGATGAGAACATCCTAAAAAAATATAAGGGTCTGCTGATAAATGCAGATGACAGGCTGTATCTGTCAGAAAAAGGAATGGATGTATCAAACAGGATAATGACGGAGTTTGTATAATGACGCAGAAATACATAATGGCACTTGACCAGGGAACGACAAGTGCAAGATGCATACTATATGATAAAAAGGGAAAACAGATAAGTACTGCCCAGAAGGAATTCAGGCAGATATATCCTCATTCCGGATGGGTTGAGCATGATGCTATGGAAATCTGGTCCACTCAGATAGGCGTTGCTCAGGAAGCAATGCTTAAAATCGGTTGTACATATGAAAACATTGAGGCTATAGGAATAACGAATCAGCGTGAGACAACTATCGTGTGGGACAGGGTCACCGGAGAGCCGGTATATAATGCTATAGTCTGGCAGTGCAGGAGAACTGCCGGCTTCTGTGATGAACTAAAAGAGAAAGGTCTTGCTGATTTTTTCAGAAAAAAGACAGGACTGCTGATAGATCCGTACTTTTCTGCCACAAAGCTGAGATGGATACTGGAAAACGTGGAGGGTGCGTATGACAGGGCCAGAGCAGGAGAACTGCTTTTCGGCACGGTTGAAACCTGGCTGATCTGGAAGCTGACAGAAGGAAAGGTTCATGTGACGGATTACTCTAATGCTTCCAGGACAATGATGTTCAACATACATGAACTCAGGTGGGACAAGGAAATCCTCGAACTGCTTGACATTCCTGAAATAATGCTGCCGAAACCATGCCCGTCAAGTATGATTTACGGGGAAAGTGATCATAAGCTGTTCGGAGGACCTGTGAGGATCAGCGGTGCAGCAGGTGATCAGCAGGCAGCTCTCTTCGGACAGGCGTGTTTCAGAGAAGGTGAGGCAAAGAATACTTATGGCACAGGAGGATTCATGCTTGTGAATACAGGCAGCAGACCTGTGGAGTCTAAAAACGGACTAATCACTACAGTCGCATGGGGACTGGACGGCAGAGTTTGCTACGCACTGGAAGGTTCGGTATTCATTTCTGGAGCGCTGATACAATGGTTGCGGGATGAGGTCAGAATCCTTGACAATGCCGCTCAGTCGGAGGAAATTGCAAGATCGGTTCCCGATACAGCCGGAGCATACATAGTGCCTGCGTTCACAGGTATGGGAGCACCGTACTGGGATCCGTATGCCAGAGGTGCTGTACTTGGGCTGACAAGAGGAGTCAACAGAAATCACCTTGTCAGGGCCGCCATTGAATCAATGGCTTATCAGACATATGATCTTATGATATCAATGGCAGAAGATATGGGAGAGCCGATCAGCGCATTCAAAGTTGATGGTGGTGCCTGTCAGAATGATTTTCTGCTGGAATTCCAGGCTGGAATCATGAATATGCCTCTATACAGGCCGGAATGCATCGAGACGACATCGCTGGGGGCGGCCTATCTGGCTGGTCTTGCTACAGGTTACTGGAGGAATACGGATGATATTATTTCCAACTGGCAGATAGACCGCAGATTTGAACCTGAAATGGACGAATTCAGACGTGAAGAGTTGCTTGACGGGTGGCACAAAGCTGTATCATGCACATTAGGATGGGCGAAGTGAGAAGAAAAATATTTCCTGCAAAGAAATAAATTTCGCAAAAAATGTGCGGATTACAGATTATATACTGTGCTCTGAAAATTATTTTTTTGAAATAACCACAAGAAGTGTGCCGTTCTCAATTGAGAGGACGGCATTTTCTGATGTGAATTCATTGCTGACTCCCAGAGGGAAATTTCTCGTGAGTGTATAATCTGCAAGAGTGTATTTCACGCCTGTGAATGATCTGATCATGCAGGTACCGGACAGAGAGAATATTGACAGGTAGCTGTCCGGCTCTGAAGGAATGGTTGTTTCATGAGCAGAAATGCTGCTGATGACAAAGCATTTGTTACGTCCGTCCTGAAGTATGAGGCTGTCAAAATAATTGCTGTAGCAGGACAGCAACTGCAGATTGGCAACGGTATGATCAAGCCTGCCGCCGGTACCGCCGATAATGCAGACATTTTTTTTTGAGTGCTCTTTACAGTACTTCAGTGCAAGGTCCAGGTCGGTATAATCCTTTTCGGGACTGAATCTGACTGTGGCGATATTATCAGGCAGATCGCATGACAGAGAGTCGAAATCACCCATAATAAGGTCGGGAACTATACCGCATCGGGCAGCTTCATCATAACCTCCATCTGCACATATTATGAAATCATCAGAATCGATATACTCGCCTAAATTTAAAGAAAATTCTATATATGATGTTATTATTACGGTTTTGCTCATTTTTTCCCACTTCCTTTTAAATATTTGCGTTTTAGATAATTATACCCTCTTGAAAAACGTCAAATCAAGTTATATAATAAACATGTTCGGATTTTTATAAAGAATACAATATACGTTTCGGACTGAAAGGTGTAATATGGAAGACAAGATCAGACAAGTACTAAAAGATAAAGTTGATCCTGTTCTGGCAGCGCATTACGGAGGTGCGGTACTGACGCACTATGAGGATGGCGTGGCATATGTCAAGCTGACAGGATCGTGTGCCGGATGTCCTTCGGCTCAGCAGACAATTGAAGACATTGTCAAGCAGATTGTTATGGAGAATATGGACGGTGTCAAAGATGTGGTTCTGGATACTTCTGTAAGTGAAGATCTCCTGGAAATGGCCAGAAAAATTCTGAATAAGGAAATCTAAAAAATTGTTACTATGATTTTGGTATAAAACTTGCAGTTGTTTATTGATAGAGTTTATAATTTTTCATGACACAATAAAGTGACATGAGGTTAATAATAACAAAGGAGTGATTTAATTATGTTAATGACAGGAGCTCAGTACATCGAAAGCTTAAGAAAGTTAAAGACAAGAGTTTATATGTTCGGTGAACAGATTGAAAATTGGGTGGATCATCCAATCATCAGACCATCAATCAACTGCGTTGCAGTAACATATGATCTCGCACAGGATCCCGAATATGCTGACCTGATGACAGCAAAATCAAGCCTGACAGGCGAAACAATCAACAGATTCGCTCACCTGCATCAGAGCACTGATGACTTAAGAAAGAAAGTTAAGATGCAGAGATTATGCGGACAGAAAACTGCTTCATGCTTCCAGAGATGCGTAGGTATGGACGCTTTCAACGCTGTATTCTCAACAACTTATGAAACAGATAAGAAATATGGCACAAACTATCACGAAAACTTCAAGAACTTCCTGATCGAAGTACAGCAGAATGACTGGATCGTTGACGGTGCTATGACTGACCCTAAGGGTGACAGAGGTCTTGCTCCACACGCTCAGAGAGACGCTGACATGTTCGTACATATCGTTGAAAGAAGAGAAGACGGTATCGTAGTAAGAGGAGCTAAGTGCCACCAGACTGGTTCAATCAACTCACACTGGCACATCATCATGCCTACACAGGCTATGAGAGAAGAAGACAAAGACTACGCTGTATCATTCGCATGCCCTTCAGATGTAGAAGGTATGTACATGATCTACGGAAGACAGTCATGTGATACAAGAAAATTAGAAGAAGGTGCTGACGTTGACCTCGGTAACAAGCAGTTCGGCGGACAGGAAGCTTTAGTAGTATTTGATGACGTATTTATCCCTAACAAGTATGTATTCCAGGCTGGAGAATATGATTTCGCTGGAATGATGGTAGAAAGATTTGCTGGATACCACAGACAGTCATACGGTGGATGTAAAGTTGGTGTTGGTGACGTTGTTATCGGAGCTGCTGCTCTGGCTGCTGAATACAATGGCGCTCAGAAAGCTTCACACATCAAGGATAAGCTCATCGAAATGACTCACCTGAATGAAACTCTGTACTGCTGCGGTATCGCTTGCTCAGCTGAAGGTTGGCAGACAGAAGCTGGTAACTACCAGATCGACCTGCTGTTAGCTAACGTATGTAAGCAGAATGTAACTAGATTCCCTTATGAAATCGTTAGATTAGCAGAAGACATCGCAGGCGGACTTATGGTAACAATGCCTTCAGAAGCTGACTTCAAGTCAGACAAGGTAGTTGGTAAGAACGGCGAAACTATCGGCGACATCTGCAACAAGTACTTCGCTGCTTCACCTGCTTGCACTACAGAAGAAAGAATGAGAGTATTAAGATTCCTCGAAAACATCTGCTTAGGAGCATCAGCTGTTGGATACAGAACAGAATCAATGCACGGAGCAGGTTCACCTCAGGCTCAGAGAATCATGATCTCAAGACAGGGTAACATCGAAGGAAAGAAAGCTCTTGCTAAGGCAATCGCTGGAATTAAATAGTTTTTAGTCTTGGATTTACAGGGTTTAAACTAGAAATTTGAGGCCGCTTTGTAGCCCAAAGCGGCCTCATTTTACAATAAAGACATTGAGAGGCAATTATGAAGTGTGGAATTAAATTTTGCGGTGGATGTAATCCCAGATACGACAGACGACAGGCTTGTGAGGAGATAAAGAAATCCTTTGAGAACAAGGAACTTGAATTCCTTCATGCTGTAGAGAACGACCCATATGACTGCCTTCTGGTGATAGGCGGATGCAGTAATTGCTGTGCTTCATATAAGCAGTATAATGTTAAAGGCAATGTATACAAAATGTGGGATACAGACCACATAGATAA
>JALEQY010000014.1 GCA_022763735.1 Clostridiales bacterium | reverse complement strand
TGATGTGGATGAAGTCAGATCCACTACATGCTCACTGTCTGCTACCGCTCCCCACCACAGGTGGTCGTGACCATCTATAAGACCCGGCATTATCAGCTGATCGCCGTAATCATATACGGCGGTATCAGCTGTTCTGTACTTTGATATTTCTTCTCTGCTGCCAACAGCAACTATCCTGTTTCCTTTGATTGCAACGCCTCCCTCGAAGGGTTCATCACCGCATGATGTAAATACGGCATTGCTTGTTATTATCATGTCTGCTGAATTCATATGTCTCTCCTTTTTCAAACAGGTTAGAGTTCAATCAGCTTTACTAAAGCTGCAGGCTGTTGCCTTTCTTCTTATTGATAACTAATACAACAACTCCTATAGCGAGCCAAATGAAGCCTATAACCAGTGCCCAGAAGCCCAGATTAGCCCACAGATACATACATACACATACGCCGCATAACGGAAGTATTATAAACTTGATTACCGCAGCAGGGCCTCTGTTCTTTTCTCTTACCCAGTAATGTGCGAATACAGACACATTAACCATAGTAAATCCAAGCAGGGCACCGAAGTTGATCATTGTTGAACCTACATCCAGACTGATCCAGATTGAAAGCAATGATACGATTCCGATAAATATAATATTGTAATCAGGAACCTTGTATTTCTTGCTTACATGTCCGAACACTTTATTAGGCAGCTGGTGGTCTCTTCCCATACTGTACAGGATTCTGGCACATGATGCCTGTGATGATATTGCAGATGCCAGACACGCAATAATCATTATCCAGCATAATAATGTTGCCATGAATTCTCCTGCCAGATATCCGATAAGCTGGTATGATCCATTATCAGGATCCAGTTCTCTCCATCCTTCCGGCCATGCAATCTGGAAAAGGTACGTTGATATAACGAACAGTCCACCTGCACATAATGTAATGATAAGCAGAGCACGTCCTACTGTTTTTGCCGGATCCTTCGCTTCCTCTGCAAGGGTTGTTACTGAGTCAAATCCCAGGAAGCACAGACAGAGAACAGCAGCACCTGATACAACTCCGTTAAGCCCTACATTGCTCCACTCAGAAATATTAATAAAACCATTGATGTCAAGTATAGAGTAATCATGCTGACCGATTACTTTAACAGCAAAAACAATAGCGGTAAGTACGAATGCAAACTGGATAACAATAAAGATATTGTCAAATGTGGACATTACCTTAACACCAACCAGATTTACAACTGTTACGATAACAATAAGAATGATCATATCAAGCCATACAGGGATTCCCGGCAGGATGAGCGGAATAAAGCCTGCTGCTATAATGTAGTTGATCATAGGAAGCAGAATATAATCCAGAAGAATAACCCATCCTGATAAAAAACCTACACTTGGGTTGATTGATCTCGATGTATAGTTGTAAACAGATCCTGCAATAGGATATGCTTTTACCATCTGTCTATAACTCAGTGCAGTAAACAGCATTGCCACGGTAGCAATAAAATATGCAAATGACATCATACCGTGTGTGCTTCCATTTATAAGTCCGAAATATGAGAATATAGTGCATGGTGCCAGGTATGCAAATCCAAACAAGCATACTGCAGGCAGCCCCAAAACTCTGTTAAGTTCCTGTTCATAACCAAACGATTCCAGTGTATCGCCACCGGCACTCGCCTTAATGTTTTTTTCATCGCTCATAGCGAAACTCCTTTCAAAACTAAAAAATAACCAATCCGATAAAAAACTTAAAGATCTTTAATTACAAACCTATTGATGCAACAATTATACCAACTTGAAAAGCGCTATTTTTCAACGTTTGTTTTTGATAAAAAAAAGCGATGTAAGCATTCACTTACATCACCCTGATATATCCAGTTTATACATTGCACATATTTTCAAACATTTCAAACGTTTTCAACTTTAGTAAGTCCATACTTACATCGTAAGTGGGCAGTTACTTTTTAATTCCTAATCTGTCCATTTTCTGGTATAGCAAAGGTCTTGATATTTTCA
This sequence comes from Clostridiales bacterium, assembly GCA_022763735.1. GTDB lineage: Bacteria > Bacillota > Clostridia > Peptostreptococcales > Anaerovoracaceae > Lentihominibacter. The sequence goes on along the minus strand of JALEQY010000014.1, from coordinate 19,190 downwards.
GATATTCTGCAGCTTTGGTTTTATTGTGATTGAATTTCATCAGCGTTTCGTTTATCAGCTTACGTTCAGCTTCTTTTTTTATCTCTTCAATCGGATTATCGAACTGAGAAACTTCATTAAGGTCTATCCTGCTGTTGTCCATTCTGAAATTAAAATGTTCAGGTCTGAGAACTTCGCCGCTGGCATAGTTCATAGCAGCTTCCACCCTGTTATAAAGCTCTCTGACATTTCCCGGCCAGTCATAGTCTCTAAGCCTTTTATATACTGCAGGATCCACGCTGGTAATACTCTTTCCCATTTCTTCGTTGAGTTCTTTTATCTTGTATTCCACAAGTTCAGGAATATCATCAAGTCTTTCTCTTAAAGGGGGGACTATTACAGGGAACACGTTAAGTCTGTAATACAGATCTTCACGGAATTTCCCATCCTTCACCATTTCCCTGAGATCCTGATTTGTGGCGGCTATTATTCTCACATTAACATTTATATCATCTTCACTTCCGACAGGAGATATTTCGCCTTCCTGCAGCGCCCTCAGAAGCTTCGGCTGTACAGAAAAAGGCATCTGGTTCACTTCATCTATAAACAATGTACCTTCATCTGCAATTTCAAACTTTCCTTTTTTGCCTCCCTTTTTTGCACCTGTAAATGCTCCTTCTTCATATCCGAACAGTTCAGATTCCACAAGTGATTCCGCCATGCCGGCAGCATTCACCTTCACAAATTTATTAAAAGCTCTGGCACTCAGATTATGTATCGAATGAGCCACAAGCTCTTTTCCAGTGCCTGTTTCTCCACAGATCAGTATCGTGGAGTTTGATGTTGCCGCAAGCTCGATCTGATACTTGAGGTCTTTTATTTTTCTGGATGAACCTATTATATTGTTGACTGAATATTTGGTGCTTTTAAAGCTTCGTTCCTGCTCTCTGAAATATGCCATTTCATTTTTTAATGTGGCGGCATATTCTTCAAGAACCGCATCAAGCGCTGTAATATCCTGAATCATATCATATTCCAGAACACCGACTATCTCACCGTCACTGCGCAGCTGAACCTGCGTACTCACACTCATCCTGCCTTCATGAAAATAGAAATTAGTATGATACTTATTCTGGCCTTTCAGCAGATTCTGCATTGTCGAAGGAGGGAATATATCCGTTACGTATTTCCCTTTGCATTTTTCCTTGTCTACCTTGATATAATCAGCACACTGATCATTCATATACACAAGATTCCCGTCTTTGTCGATCACCATCAGTCCTGTTATGGCATCCAGGAACAATTTATAATCATTGCTTATATCATGAGACATTTTATCACCTATCCTAATATTTCCTTATCCTCACCGCTGCTTTTCCCAGAACCTCTCTTCTTATATGATCCCAGGCAGTCAGAATCGTATTCTGCAGTTCTATTATATCATCCCCCAGGAATCTGACTATCATTATTTCTTCATCAAGCCTCCCTGCAGCAAAACGCACTTTACTGCTGATGCCGGCATTATTAAGATCCCTGACAAAACTGTCGCTGATATTTCCTGCATATACATAAATCGTACCATTAGTCAGATAACCTTCCATATAGCCAAGATTTCTCACTTTCATTCTCTCAGGTTCTATACAGCACCTGTCATATACACGCAGTCTGCCATCCACAAAGATTCTCGTTCTCGAAGAGAAGACATCATAGTCAAAAACTTCCCCTCTTGATGTACGTCCGGCAGAAGCCATATCCGTCGCTATAAGCACCGAGTCTTTGTGAAGATAGAAGTCGTTTTCCTGATATGCCTCTGATCCTGCAAAAGGTACGTTATGCTCCGGCAGATACTCCAGTACCGCTCCTTTTTCAAGTCTCACAACATTTCTGACTTCAGCGTGTCCATCATCCATCTTGTAAAACTTGGTATTACCCGGGGTTGTAATAAGAGCTCTGCTGTTTTCTTCAAGTGTAAGTTCTGTCAGCAGCCTGTCATTCTGCAGTATTCCGCCGCTGGGATTCAGCAGATACACAAAAGCTGTCCCATCGTCATCCTGATAATAAGGGTTCATTATCTGCAGAGGCAGCCTGAAATACTGCTGCGCAATAGCTGTCCTGCCATCGGCTCTTTTGCGGAATACAAGAGATAGCCTGCCAGTCGGATTTTCCATATTTTCCCTCATTCCTCAAACAACATATCCTCTTTGATCCATCTTACCACATCTGCAAGCCCTGTCCCATCATAAAGATTGGTAAACACAAAAGGCTTGCTGCCGCGCTGCGCTATTGTATCGCGCTCCATGATTCCCAGATCACTGTGGACATAAGGAGCAATATCTATCTTGTTGATCACAAGAAGATCTGATCTTGTGATTCCAGGGCCTCCCTTTCTCGGAATCTTTTCTCCTTCACCGACATCGATCACAAAAATAAGGCCATCCACCAGTTCCGGGCTGAAGGTTGCTGCAAGATTGTCCCCGCCGCTCTCCACAAAAATAATGTCAAGGTCGTCAAATCTGTCCAGCAGAATATCAATAGCATCCAGATTCATAGAAATATCCTCTCTGACAGCTGTATGCGGACATCCTCCTGTTTCAACACCTATTATACGATCCTCCGGGAGAGCCTCAGCACGTGTCAGTATCAGCGCGTCTTCTTTCGTGAAAATATCATTTGTAACAACACCTATCTGGTAATCTTCCCTGAGTTCCTTACAGAGCTTCTCTATCAGTGCGGTCTTGCCGGAACCAACAGGTCCGCCCACACCTATCCTTACTGGTTTTCTCATCATAATCTCCTTCTCTCAGCTATGACATATATAATCTTGCAGGCAGATATTCATGCATAATACCGGCAATATCAATTCCCGGGCAGAAATTTGATATTGCCTCAACAGGGATTTCCATGATTTCATCTGCCGTTTTCTCCATCATCGGATAAAGATTCATCAGTATTTTCTGCGCCTGCGTATTCCCCAGCGGAACAAGTTTTACTGCACTCTGTACCAGAGCATTCACACTGCTGAATACAAATGCATCCACACTGTCCCTGAGGGCTATATCCGATCTGCCGCATACAGCACCATATGCCACAGGGTAAGAAATTCCTACTGCTCCGTACCGGCTCTTCAGCTCTTTTATTTTATCATCGTTCATTACTTCAGCCATTATACGCAGAAAAGCCTTTCCCATTTTCAGACTTGACTCCCTGCTTTCTTTTGTCAATCTGACAGCGCAGCTGAGTTCCTCGAGTTCGTCAATTTTCTTTTCCTCCCACTGCTGAGACAACCTGTACGCTTCACACAGAACCGGGCCTTCACATCCTGCAAGCATACTTTCCATATAGGTTTCCATAAAATCTCTGAAACCGGCTTCATTGCTTATCTTTCCCTGGGCGACATAAGTTTCCAGTCCCCATGACTGACTAAAGGCTCCCGACGGGAAAGTTCCTCCCGATATCTGCATCAGATAGTAAAGCTGTTTCTTCTGTGACATACTGTTTCTCCTTTTACAGGCATATTATTCATCCTCATGAGTATGATGGTGCGGATGCCCATGACTATGCCCGTGACTGCCGACAACATGGTTTGCCTTTTCTCCTGTCAGTTTCCTCCTGCATCGTATATACTCAATACCGATGCCTTTGAGCATGTTTTCCAGCACAGCGTCATATGGTACAACTATGCAGTCATCATTAAGGTATGCCTGCTGATGCATGTTTCCAATATTATAAGCAGCTTTAGCCCATTGAAGATTTCCAGAGGGTCTTATTTCGATAGCATCCTCTTCAACAAGGTCGACAGCTATCATTTTATTATCATCTTTGTACAGCACTGCTCCGCCAAACAGCTTCTCACCGTAGGGTAAAGAAACAGCAACTGTTTCTCCGCTCTCACTTCTTAGCTTCTGATGTGGTTTGTCCATATCGTAATGATCCAGCATCACTCTGTCGATACTGAGATCCTCCACATCGAAATCTTCTATTTTTCCAATAACTTTTTCTATTATCATCGATACTCCTCAGTCATATCTGTTATCTGAAATAATATTTATGATTCAGACACACTTCATCAATAGGATCACATGTAATATGCTCACCATCTATATATACTTTGTATGTTTCAGGATCTATTTCGACCTTCGGACAATAGTTGTTCCTTATCATATCAGCCTTGGTCAGATTTCTCGTATTTTTTACAGGCAGAAGCTTTTCTCTTGAGTTCGGAACTTTATCTCCAAGTCCGGCATCTATTGCGGCCTGTGTGACAAATATCTTATTATACCTTCTCATTGCGCTGCCGCATGCTGAATACTGTTTCCTGTAAAGCATCGGCTGTGCCACCTCAATAGCTGCATTGACATCTCCTGATGCTGAATAAGCAACCTGTCCACCTTTAAAGACAAGCCACGGCTTTGCACCGAAAAATGCCGGATTCCATACACAGAAATCAGCCAGCCTGCCGGGAAGAAGGGAGCCTACATATTCATCTATACCGAATACTTTTGCGGCATTAACAGTGTATTTAGCCATATAACGAAGTATTCTCTCATTATCATTATCGCCCTTTTCTTCAGGCAGCGGGCCTCTCTGTTTCTTCATCTTTGATGCCATCTGCCATGTTCTGAGCACAGTCTCGCCTACTCTTCCCATTCCCTGTGAATCAGAGCCGTGTATAGAAATAGCTCCCATATCATGCAGCACATCTTCAGCTGCTATGGTTTCTCCTCTGACACGGGAATCTGCAAATGCTATATCTTCAGGAACTTTAGGATTAAGGCCGTGTACTGTCATTATCATATCCAGATGCTCGGCAATAGTATTGACTGTATATGGATTAGTACAGTTAGTTGATGATGGTATTACATTGGGTTCTCCGACTACTCTCATTATATCGGGAGCATGTCCTCCTCCGGCACCCTCTGAATGGTATGTGTGAATTGTCTTCCCTCCGAAGGCTTCAATTGTACTCTCAACAAATCCGCCCTCGTTCAATGTGTCCGTATGTATCTGCACCTGAAAATCCATTTCGTCTGCAACCTTAAGACAGCACCTTATAACTTCAGGAGTTGCGCCGAAGTCTTCATGTATCTTCATGCCAATGGCTCCGTTCAGAGCCTGTTCTCTTATTGCATCAGGAAGACTTGAATTTCCTCTTCCCAGAAATCCTGCATTTACCGGCAGTTCTTCATGTGCCTCTATCATCATAAGCAGATGCTCCGGTCCCGGGGTCTCTACACTTGTGGTTTTAGCTCCTGAACCGCCTCCAAGCATAGTAGTGATACCATTGCTGAGGGCTTCCCATGCCTGGGCAGGAGATTCAAAGTGAATATGGACATCTATTCCTCCGGGCGTAACGATCAGCCCTTCAGCAGACACTACTTCAGTGGCACATCCTACAATAAGACCCGGTGTTATATCCATTATATCGGGATTTCCCGATTTACCTATTCCCACAACTGCACCATCTTTGATCCCGATATCTCCTTTGATTATTCCGATCATAGGATCTATTATTATGGCATTCGTAACGCACACATCGAGTACTCCTTCTTCAGTAGTTTTTCCCGACATATTTCCCATACCATCTCTGTCAGTTTTACCACCGCCAAAAAGTATCTCTTCACCATATGTATCTGCTGCATAGTCTTTTTCTATTTCCGCAATAAGGCCTGTATCCGCCAGATGTATCCTGTCACCGACTGTCGGTCCATACATATCGCAATATTCCTGTCTGGATAATTTTACTGCCATATCATTCACACTCCTTTTCTTTTGCTTTCATTCTCTCTATTGCAGCATTTCTTACTTCCGGATCATGTATATTTCCCATTGTCATCCCCATAAATCCGTACAGGTTGCCCTCACCCCCATATGGAACAAGTCTTACTCTTTTATCTTCACCTGGTTCAAAACGCACAGCAGTGCCGGCCGGAACATCCAGCCTGTATCCAAACGCTTTTTCTCTGTCAAATTTTAATGCAATATTGGCTTCAAAAAAATGATAGTGGGAGCATACCTGTATTACTCTGTCCCCTGAATTATTAACCACCAGTTCTACAGTGTCCCTGCCGTCATTGACCGTTATCATATCATCGGCAAATATTATCTGTCCTATTTTATATTCCATAGCGACCTCCTTAATACTCCATAGTGATCAGTTCCGACACCGGAACAGCTTCTGCTCTCGTCTCCAGTCTTATAGGATCCTGTATCGATATGAGTTTGTTTCCATCCGGCAGCATTACCTCCAGCTGTATTATCGGCATCAGTGCTGGGGTCCCTTCCATGACGTCCTCTTCAGTAATGATTCTGGATCCCAGCTCTATCAGATCATATATAGTACATCCGCCCCCTCTGGCACGTTCCAGCAGTTCATCGCATATTATCGCCATAGCTTCAATATAATTCAGTTTCCAGCCTCTTTTCCATCTTCTTCTTGAAACCTCTGCCAGTTCGAACATAAGCAGTCGTTCCTGTTCCTTCAAAGTTAATTTCATACACATCTCCTCCTGAAATCTACTTGATTCCCAATCTTTTCATTTTCTGATAAAGCAGCGGCCTTGCAATGTCAAGGTACTCTGCCGCTTTGCTTTTATTATTTCCAAAGTGCTCCAGCACTTTAATTATCACCTTGCGCTCTGCGTCATTTCTCACCTGATCTATGAGTTTCCTGCCTTCAATGTTATCCAGATCAGACAGATTCACACCGTAGATCTCATCCTCGAAGCTGAAGTCGTCTATATGCAGCACGCTGTCCTTTGCAAAATTCATTGCCCTCTCAATATGATTTCTTAATTCACGCACATTTCCGCGCCACTGGCGGTGCCGAAGCACTTCCATCGCCTCTTCATCTATTCCTGTCACCGAGAGACCCATCTGGACATTCAGCTCCTCGATTATCGATTTGGATATGGCTCCCAGATCTTCTATTCTTTCTCTTAACGGCGGGATTCTCAGCTCTATCACATTAAGCCTGTAATACAGATCCTGTCTGAACTTTCCCTCCTTTACCATTTCTTCAAGGTCTTCATTAGATGCCGCAATTATCCTGACATCAACAGGAACAGGTTTTTCTCCTCCGATGCGGTCCACCTCTTTCTCCTGAAGTACTCTCAACAGCTTCGGCTGCACACTCATGGGCATCTGATGGATTTCATCTATAAAAACAGTACCTTTGTCTGCCAGTTCAAATTTACCTTTTTTACCCTCCTTTTTTGCTCCTGTAAAGGCTCCGCTTTCATAACCGAAAAGTTCTGATTCCACCAGATTCTCCGGTATCGAAGAAGCGTTTACTTTAATGAATTTTTCTTTTCTGCGGCTGCTGAGGTTGTGAACTGCATGAGCCACAATCTCTTTGCCTGTACCTGTTTCCCCCAGTATCATAACAGTTGAAGATGTTCTGGCTGTGTTAAATATTTCTCGCTTCAGTTCTTTCATCCGTGGCGAACTGCCTATAAGATCATTTATCGTATACTTGGTTCTTTCCAGAGTCATCAGTTCTCCGGCAATATTATGCAGTTCTCTATCAAGAAACTTTTTGTAATCATCCGACAGTTCATACAGCATTTCGGAATGCTGCACTATATCATACTCCGCAAGTCCGACCTTCACTCCATCGTCATAAAGAGGTACATGCATCGATATTCCGATTCCAAGAAAAGAATTATAAAATACAAGATCTGGCTCATCAAGCTTGAGTCCCTCAATCATTTTGGTTTCAGGGAAAACATCAGCGACATATTCACCTAGCCAGTCATCCTTGCCTATCTTAAAGTAATCAGCACACTGCTGATTCATATAAAAGATTTTTCCTTCCATATCTATCATCATCAGACCTGGAATATGTTCAAAGTATTTCTCCAGATCCTCAAATCTGATTTTGTTCATGGCATTCCTTTCCTGAAACTGCTGCAATTATTTAAAATTTCAGAAATAAATAAAGCAATAATTATGCCACTTGCCAGAAGCTTTGAATTCCAACATTTTTACTAATCAAAAAAATAAAAAAGCAGCCCGCATGTCAGTTTATACTTACATGTGAGCTGTTTTTTTCACCAACACATTACAATTCCTTGCTCTTATCGATGTGTAATTATCCACTTACACTGTAAGTTATTTCTTACAGTGGAGTCACATTAATTGCCCTCATTTTATCAGGGTTCTTGGGATCCACTTCTGTCTCATACGTAACTTTCTGAGCCTCTGCCAGAGTCTTAAACCCATCAATATTAATAGCCGAAAAATGAACGAATACTTCTTCTCCGCTTACATCATCTGAAATAAAACCAAAGCCTTTATCAGGATTAAACCATTTTACTGTGCCATTATTCATTCTTTCTACCTCCATGCAACGTTTCAGGTTTAAATTGTCGATGTACCCCAATGAAAAAAAAACACATGTCTCTTGCAAATCACCTGTTTAACAAATGGTACACAAAAAACATGCGAATTTCTATTATTGATACAACCAAATCATATCATACTGTCCTCATAATGTAAAGTTTTTTAAGTATCTTTTTTTCCCAGAAAAAAAGCAGCCGTAGCTGCTTTTTTAACATCAGTTGTCATACTGTATATTCACAATATAATTACATCATTCCAGGCATTCCGCCGCCCATGCCTGCACCGCCCATCGGCATTGCCGGTTCTTCTGACGGAGCATCCGTGATTCCCGCTTCTGTAGTAAGAAGCATTGCTGATGCTGATGCCGCATTCTGAAGTGCTGATCTTGTAACCTTTGCAGGGTCTACAATTCCTGCTTCAATCATATTGATATATTCTTCTGTAGCAGCATTGAAACCTGTTCCTTCTTCACTTGTCTTAACCTGTGAAACCACTACGCTTCCTTCAAATCCAGCATTTTCAGCAATCTGTCTTACTGGTTCTTCCAAAGCCCTTACGATAATGTTTCCGCCTGTTTTTTCATCTCCGGCAAGACCATCAACATATGCTGAAACTGCAGGTATAGCATTAACAAGAGCAACGCCACCTCCGGATACGATGCCTTCCTGTACTGCAGCTTTTGTTGCATTTAAAGCGTCTTCGATTCTCAGTTTTCTCTCTTTGAGTTCAGTTTCTGTTGCAGCCCCAACCTTGATTACAGCTACACCGCCAGCCAGTTTAGCCAGTCTTTCCTGCGTCTTTTCTTTATCAAAATCTGAAGTAGTGTTTTCTATCTGAGTTTTGATCTGAGCAACTCTAGCTTCAATTGCAGCAGGGGATCCAGCTCCGTTGACAATCACTGTATTCTCTTTATCAACTTTGACTGTTGCAGCACTTCCAAGCATATCAACAGTTGCTTCCTTAAGGTCATATCCCAGTTCTTCAGAAATAACTGTTCCACCTGTCAGAACAGCAATATCATCCAGCATAGCTTTTCTTCTGTCACCGAATCCAGGGGCTTTAACTGCTACACAGTCAAATGTTCCCTTGATCTTATTAACGATAAGAGTTGCAAGAGCTTCACCTTCAAGATCGTCACATATGATCATCAGTTTTCTTCCGCTCTGTACAACCTGTTCAAGCACAGGAAGGAGTTCCTGAATATTAGTGATTTTCTTATCAGTAATCAGGATATACGGATTCTCGAATACAGCTTCCATTTTCTCTGTATCTGTTACCATGTAAGGCGAGAAATATCCTCTGTCAAACTGCATACCTTCAACTACATCCAGAGTAGTTCCCATAGTCTTGGACTCTTCAACAGTAATTACACCGTCTTTACCTACTTTTTCCATAGCCTCTGCAATAAGTGCACCGATATTCTCATCTGCAGCAGATACTGATGCCACCTGTGCAATGCTATCTTTGCTGTCTACGTCATGAGCGAGTCTCTTGATTTCATCAACTGCTACATCTACAGCACCCTGAATGCCCCTTTTGAGCACCATTGGATTTGCTCCTGCAGCAACATTCTTGAAACCTTCTTTAATAATAATCTGTGCCAGCAGAGTAGCTGTTGTAGTTCCGTCACCAGCAACATCATTAGTCTTTGTTGCAACTTCCTTGACAAGCTGAGCTCCCATATTTTCTACAGAATCCTCAAGTTCAATCTCTCTGGCGATTGTAACACCGTCATTTGTGATGAGCGGAGCTCCAAACTTCTTATCGATCAGAACATTTCTGCCCTTAGGTCCTAAAGTGATTTTAACTGTATCTGCTAATTTATCAACGCCTGCCTGCAGCTTTCTTCTGGCGTCTTCTCCATAATGTAATTCCTTTGCCATTGTAATTATTCCTCCCTGTTATTATTCAACGATTGCCAGAATGTCTCTCTGGTTCATGATAGATACTTCCTGACCTTCGTATTTAACGTCAGTTCCTGCATACTGTGAGAAAATAACTCTGTCGCCGACTTTAAGTTCCATTTTCTCATCTTCTGTTCCCGGGCCTACTGCAAGTACCTCTGCAACCTGAGGTTTCTCTTTAGCGGTTCCTGTGAGCAGTATTCCGCTCGCTGTTTTCTCTTCAGCTTCGACTCTCTTGATCACTACTCTAGCGCCTAAAGGCTTAATTCCAATACTCATTGTGTCATCTCCTTTTCTTGATTAACGGGTAATCCCTATTATATTGTCTCAATTTTGTTAGCACTCATTCTTTACGAGTGCTAACTATAATTTAACGCTAACATTCTCTTTTGTCAATATGTTTTTTAAATAATATTCGTTTTTGTTTATTTTCCTTTATGTGTTATGTAATAGAACAGATACTGCTGTGCGATCCCGCCGTATTCTCCAAATGTCTCTGCCGCAAATGATGCCATTCTCTTCATTTCTTTTTCCGGAATATCATAGAGCTGATACATAACTTTCCTGACCCATGTATCTATCGGGAAGCTGTCTATCTTTCCCATGGAAAACAATGCTATGCAGTTAGCGACTTTAGGTCCGACCCCACAATACCGGCGCAGAGACTCAAGGGCTTCAGCAGCAGACACATCGGCCTTACCCAGAGCTTCAAGGCTTTCCATCCCCTCTTCATTAATCTGTCTGGCAGTTTCAATAAGATACTTTGCCCTGTATCCCAGCCTGCATGGAGCCAGGTCTTCAACAGAAACAGATGCCAGAACCTCAGGCTCCGGCAGATTATAATAGACCTTTCCATTATATTCTCCCGCTTTATCTCCTATGAGCTCTGCAAGGGAATTAATATTCTTTTTTATTCTTGGTATATTATTATTCTGGGATATAATAAAAGATATAAGAGTCTCCCACTTGTTCTGATTCAGGATTCTGATCCCATGACCATAATCAATTGCATCACATATCACAGAATCGGCATCTCTCAATTTTTTCTTTATAACCCCATAGTCCCGATCAAGATCCAGATAATGCCTCCAGATATTATCAAAATCCTCACGGTTGGAATTGAGAATTCTTAAAACATGACCTGACTTATCATAATTCATGGTCACTATTCTGCCGTATGCTATACCTGTATAGCTGCCGTCAATATTCTTCTCCCAGCGAAAGCACTGACCGCAGTCAAAAATATGGTCAAGATCAAAATCTTCCACATTCGTTATTTCCATCATTTCATTTGTTTCTTTAATTTTCATATCAGATCACGCACTTCCAGATCCAGTTTATTTATATTAAAAGATGTCATTTCTTCAAGCTTCTTCACGGCATTCTCCTGAAACAGTTTCGCTGTTTCAGGCAGGTTGACTCCGAATCTGCAGCTCGCCGTCACCAGAACATCTATGCCTTCGTTCACCTTTACAACTGCAACTTTGCCGATCTCCTCTATTCCCGGAGTTTCTCTTTTAACACATTCTATAATATCTGACATCACCTTCTGTGATATCTTATAATCGCCCAGATAGCTGTATGTAGGTCTTACTACAGATTTCTCCGATATATCCACCGGTTTCATGGCTCCGAGTTCCTTGAGCAGCATTCTGACAGGCATCATAAAATATCCTGAAAACTGCCTTTTAAGCTGAAACGTAGGTGCAGGTATAACGTGCTGTCCCATTTCATCACGATGTTTTCTGGCAATCGCCCTTTCGGCTTCGGTAGTTATCTCATCAATATATATGCGTTTGCCGATCCTGGGAAGTTCAAGGCGTTTCACTATTTTATCCACCATATTGTCAGATGTCCCGATAACCAGAATGGAAGATGGTTTTATCTGAGAAATCTTATCACGCACTTCTTTCATGTGTTCATCTGTATGGAAAAGCGCTGTTTTTACAGCACCCATCTGCGTAGGCTGGCGCTTTGCCGATATTCCTGCCATCACTTTATTCCTGCAGATAAACAATCCATCATCTATTATACTTTCTATATTCAGTTCCTTGCAGAGATTTACCGCCTGATAACTTTTGCCGGTACCGCTCTTGCCGATAAGTCCATAAACTTTCATCTTGAATTCCTCATAAATGTCTGATATAATCTACATGTCGTTTAATGATAATCTTAAAGGAGGTAACACGATGGCTTATACAATTAACGATTCATGCATCAACTGTGGAGCTTGTATCGAAGAATGCCCGACAGAAGCTATCTCAGCTGGAGATGACAAGCACGTTATCGACGCTGAAAAGTGCATTGACTGCGGTGCTTGCGCTGGAGCTTGTCCTGTTGACGCACCAGTTGAAGGCTAATTAAAAAGCATATATCAATTGATAATTAATAACCGTTTCATTATGAAACGGTTATTTAATTTCCAGTTATTTAATTTTCCTCACGATTCCTGGTCATATGATATGCCAGTGAATGAAGACTGTCACTGATATGAACATTCTCAATAGCCACGTGACTTGGAGTCTCGATATCGACAGGGGCAAAATTCCATAATCCTCTCACTCCTGCAAAACACAGCTTATCCGCCACTTCCTGAGCAGCGTCTTTAGTGGTACATATTATTCCGATATCGATTTCGTTTTCTTCAACAAACTGAACTATGTTTTCGTAATCCATAACTTCTATATCATTTATCTTGATACCTATTAGTCGGGGATTGATCTCAAATATTCCGCATACCACGAATCCTGCTTTGTAATAATATGTATGGTTTGCTATAGCCTGTCCGAGATTTCCCGCACCTACTATCACCATCTTATATTGTCTGTCAAGACCGAGTATTGCGCTTATTTCATTATAAAGTCCCTCTACACTATAACCATAGCCCTGTTGTCCAAAACCTCCGAAATTATTCAGATCCTGTCTGATTTGTGATGCTGTATACCCTATAAGGTTGCTGAACTCATTGGAAGAAATCTTATCAACACCCTTTTTCCTCAGTTCATTGAGATATCTTCTGTATCTGGGCAGTCTCTTGATAACCGCATTTGAAATCTTGGCCTGTTTCTTCATCTCCGGGCCTTCTGCTATTAAGCCTTAGCTTCAACGTAGCTTACGATATCGCTTACAGTCTGGAATTTCTCAGCATCTTCATCCGGCACTTCGATGCCGAACTCATCTTCGATAGCCATGATAATCTCTACAGCGTCCAGTGAATCTGCTTCAAGATCCTTCATAAGATGAGTTTCCATCTTCACAGCATCCTCTTCAACACTTAACTGCTCTGCGATTATTTCCTTGATCTTATCTAATGTCATAATATCCCTCCATAATATTCCGATTTAATGATACCGTTATCAGCATTCCTCTGATAACTACCCACTTATTATAGTGTACGCTTTCTTTTATTGCAATAGTTTTAGCAAAAAAAACGAAGCCATTTGAGGTATGGTTCTTTTGTCACTCCTGTAATTGAAGCCATCTGTCATAGGCTTCATCAAGAGCTGCTCTTTTCCCTGTCAGAGCTTCACTGATTGCTGCGAGTTTCTCATGATCAGTCATATTCTCCTCCAGACACACCTTCTGTTCAAGCACTTTTATATCCGTTTCCAGAGCCTCGATTTCTTCTTCAAGGGCTTTCTTCTGTCTTTCCAGTCTTCTTTCCTCTGCTTCCTTTGCCTTCTGCATACGCCGTTTTTCAGCAGAAGACAGTCTATCCTCCGGCTCTTCTTTGCCTTCACTGCCGGCAGCCATATCTTCAAGATACTTCTTACCTGAATGTATCTGCTGCTGTTTCTTTTCTATATAGTAGTCATATGTTCCAAGATAATTCTCCATTCCATCAGGAGTAAGCTCAAGTATTCTTGTCGGTATTCTGTTCAGAAAATATCTGTCATGCGAAACTATGATACACGTACCCGGGAAATCAAGCAGAGCCTCCTCAAACACTTCTTTTGACTCAATGTCCAGATGGTTGGTCGGTTCGTCCAGCACAAGCACATTCGCACCTGACATCATAAGTTTGAGAAGCGAAAGACGTGCCTTTTCGCCGCCGCTTAACGAACTCACCTGAAGGAAAACATCTTCGCCTCTGAAAAGGAATCTTCCCAGAACATTCCTGAGTTCAGTTTCTGTATATAATCTGTATGCATCATGCAGTTCATCTATTACAGTATTAGCTCCGTTCAGCAGCTGCTGACCCTGGTCATAATACCCGAACTGAACATTGTGACCGATTTTAATGCGTCCTGTACTGCATGACAGTTCTCCCATAAGCATTCTCAGAAGTGTAGTCTTGCCGGTCCCATTTGCTCCTACAATACAGACTCTCTCTCCTCGCTTGATATCCAGTTCCACACCGCTGAACAGATCTTTCCTGCTGCTGCCGTATCCGAAACTTTTGGACAGTTCTTCTGCAAAAATAACATCTTTGCCGCTCTGGAAATTTTCTTTGAACGAAAGCTTCATCCTGCTGTGCTGTCCGTCCGGTCTTTCAATAATTTCCATTGCTGAAAGGCGTTTTTCTCTCGAAGCAGCACGTTTGGCAAGTTTCTCTGTACCTCGCTGCTTAAAACGCCTTATCATTTCTTCCTGGCGGTCTATTTCCTTTTTCTGCTTCTCATAGGCTCTCATCTCAGCTTCACGCCTTTTTCTCCGCTCTGCCGCATAAAACGTATAATTGCCTTCATATATGTTAAGTTTGTGGTTATCAACCTCAAAAATCCTGTTTACCGTCTGATCCAGAAAATATCTGTCGTGTGAAACCAGCACTATAGTACCTTTGTAGGATTTAAGATACTGTTCAAGCCACTTGAGCGTTCCTATATCCAGATGATTTGTCGGTTCATCAAGAAACAGTATATCCGGTTTTCTCAGAAGAAGACAGGCCAGTGCGAGACGTGTTCTCTCGCCTCCGCTCAATGTGGAGATTTTCTTGTCAAAACTGCTTTCTGTGAACGCCATACTGGATAGTATACCCGTTATCTCGCTCTTATATGTATATCCGCCCATCTCTCTGAATTTTTCGTGCATGGCATCGTATTTCTCAAGGAGACGTTCATCATGAGTCTTTTCTATTACAGCCAGCATCTCTTCCATTTCTTTTTCCATCTGAGGGAAGCAGCTGAAGATGCTGTCCACTTCTTCTATTAAAGTTTTTTCAGAATCAAAGCCTCCGTCCTGTTCAAGATATCCGATCTGGGTATTGCCTGAAATAAAAAATTCACCCGATTCACAAGGGAGCTGTCCCGTCAGCATTTTAAGAAGTGTAGTTTTACCTGCTCCGTTTACTCCAACTATTCCTACACGTTCCCCTTTATTGATATGAAATGAAATCTTATCCAGTATCACATCAGTTCCATATGCTTTTGTCAGATCTTTTGCCGATACTACTATCATATTGTCCTCACAATTCAAGATTAGGCATTGCGTCGAGAGTAAGATCATCTCTCATGCCTGCCTTGTATTTATAATAAGCTGCACATCCTATCATCGCCGCATTATCTGTACATAGAACCGGTGAAGGATAGTAAAGTTCTATTCCGTTTTTATCACATTCAGCCTTAAGCATTTCCCTGAGTCTGCTGTTTGCCGCAACGCCGCCTGCCAGCACAATTCTGTCCTTTTTCATATCTAATGCCGCGCTCACCGTCTTGGCAACAATTACATCAAGTACCGCAGCCTGAAAACTTGCAGCAATATCCGGTACACAGATATTCCGTCCTGACTGCTTCTCTGAATTTATAAAATTGAGCACCCCTGTCTTGATACCGCTGAAACTGAAATCAAGACTGCCTTTCTCCAGAAAAACGCGCTTGAACTCCACAGCATGAGGATTTCCTGCTCTGGCAATTTTATCTATCAGCGGTCCTCCCGGGTACCCTAGTCCGAGCACTCTGGCAACTTTATCATAGGCCTCTCCAGCTGCATCATCTCTCGTTCCTCCCAGTACCTGACATTTGTTGTAATCCGTTACTTCAACGATATTCGTATGTCCGCCGGAAATCACCAGTGCCGTAAAAGGCGGTTCAAGCTGCTTATGTTCAATAAAATTAGCGCAGATATGTCCATGTATGTGATGTACCCCGATAAGAGGTTTCCCTGTGGCTGCCGCATAAGCTTTAGCGGTGGCAAGTCCTATCAGAAGCGCGCCCACCAGCCCGGGTCCGCAGGTCACACCAATCATATCCACCTCATCCATAGTAACCCCTGATTCATCCATTGCCTGGTCAACTACAGTATTAACATTCTCAAGGTGATGCCTTGAGGCTATTTCCGGCACCACACCTCCATACAGTTTATGTATATCTATCTGCGAAGATATAATGCTGGAAAGTATATTCCTCCCCTCCAGCATAACTGCAGCTGCAGTCTCATCGCAGCTTGACTCGATTGCAAGTGTTACTAACTTTCCATCCTTCATATATTATTACGTCCTTCTTCAATTTTTTTCTCGCACTGATTTTCTCCGTTAAGATGCCTGCAGTTCTCGCATGACCTGTAGTCACTCATGCTGAAAACATCAAAATCGTGCCTTCTGGAAAATTTCCTGCAGGTAGATGAAACAACTTCCATCCCACTGTTATTAAATTCATTCATTTCAGCCTCCGAATCTATAATATCTCACAATATTATTGCCCGGATTTACGAATTTATACAGAGGTCCGCTAAACGGTTTCCGACTCCTGATGGCGCCACATTATCAGGGCATCTTCCTTATTGCTCTGATAATACCCTTCCCTGACACCTTCTATCCTGAAACCGAACTTTTCATATAGTTTTATCGCAGGTTCATTGGATTTTCTGACTTCAAGGGTATGATGCATAATTCCCTGCTGCGTAGTGAAATCGATCATGACCTCCATTATACCCTGGGCTATTCTACGGTTTCTGAACCCCGGCTTAACTGCAACATTCGTAATATGACCCTCGTCACCTATCCTCCATAGCCCCGCATAACCTGCAACCTGACCCTCAAGCTCTGCTACAATATAAAATGCACGCGGATTGCTCTCCAGTTCATATATCATCGCATCCTTACTCCATGGATCAGGAAAACACAGCCGTTCTATCTCGTATATATCATCCACATCTCTGACAGACGCCTGCCTTATTATCATGTCAGCCATATTATTCCTCAGTCTTTCTGCTGTGCCTGTTTTTCTCTTAGTTTCCTTTCAGCCTCAGCGATACGCATGTAATCCGGCCTGACTTCATAATATTTCAAACCGCCGGTTTCAGACAGGAGTCTCCTGCCAAGCTCTGCAACAGTGACAGCATCCTGATATCGTATGTTTTCGGCGGCCGTCCGTGTCCCATACGGGCGTATCTGACTGATTTTATCAATGCATGTATCCACAGCATCGCCTAAAAGCAATATTTGTTCATGCTCTGACACTTTATCAAGAAATTCTTCAATCGTATAGGCTCCCGCCTTTATCACTTCAACAGGAAACCCGTCCTGAAGATAATATCCTCCGCCATACACCTGACTGCGCCTTGCATCCAGTATCGGACAGACAAGCACCCCATCATCTGATCCTGCGGCTCTCATAGCGAGAGCTTCAAGACTTGATACTGCAGCACAAGGTATATCGAGTATCTGGGAAAGTGCACGGGCGGATGATACTCCGATCCTTATCCCCGTGAATGATCCAGGGCCGCATGATACTGCAACAGCATCTATATCGCTTATCTGCAATTGATTATCTTTTGTAACCTGCTCAACCTGAGGCATCAGATTCTGCAGATGCGAAAAACGGTCATTGCCCTGTATATGCCCTATAAGCTCGTCATCTTTCATCAGGGCAACAGAAGCAAAAGCACCTGTTGTTTCTATCGCTAAAATGTACATCGGTATATTCTCTCTCCTTCATTTTCTCCATACTCGATATCTATGCGTATGGCATCTTCAGGAATTATATCCTCTATCAGGTCTGCCCATTCCACTATGCAGACACCATTTCCGTAAAAGTATTCTTCGTATCCCAGTTCATACATTTCATCAATGTCGCCTATTCTGTAGACATCAAAATGATACATTGGTATTCTGCCGCTGTAATATTCTTTGACAATATTAAATGTAGGGCTGGTTATTACTTCTGTGATTCCGAGTCCCTCTGCAATTGATTTAGTCAAAGCGGTTTTGCCTGTACCAAGGTCTCCTGTCAGCGCTATCACAATGCCGGGAGCAAGTTCAGCTGCAAGCTTCTTCCCGAAGCTGCGGGTTTCCTGTTCATTTTTTATATAAACAACTTTCTTTTCCATAACTGAATTATTATATCATATTAAATGCAATAAATAAATAATGAATAAAACACCTCCGGATACACCACATCACGTGCTGCATCCGGAGGCTATATATCATCTTATATATTGCTTTTTACCTGTGAAGAAAAGCTGATATTCTTTTATACAGAATAAATGTCACAAGACCATTTATTCCGGCCTTAACGAGATTAAACCCTGCGATAAACGGCATCAGATCCCATACTACAGATCTCGGAACTCCCATAAACAGCGGTGTAATCACCATATTTGCGCAGATCATAACAATTACCATAGCAACAGTTCCGCATACCAGTGCCAGAACAGCGCCTTTTCTTGTCTTGTTCTTCTTGTATATAAAACCTGCAACCAGAACCAGCACACTTGTGGCAATAATATGCATGATGATTCCGTATAGTCCGTTCTGGGCACTTACTGTTACACCCTGAATTACTGATGTAACAACGGTCAGAAGAACTCCTGCCAGAGGTCCGAATGCAAATGTCCCCATCAGAATCGGAATATCAGCCGGGTCATATTCCAGAAATGCTACCGCCGGGAATATCGGAAAATGTATAAAATACACAAGCACTACTGAAATTGCTACAAGCATTCCCATTTTAGCCAGTCTTACTGTTTTGTTCCTACCTGATGTAATATGATTCTGTCCATTGTCTCCTGCAGTTTTCTGCGTCATTTTAA
>JALEQY010000120.1 GCA_022763735.1 Clostridiales bacterium | reverse complement strand
GCAAAATTATTGTTATAATAAATTTTGAATTAATTATAACATCCGAACAGCTGTAATTACAAGCAAAATCCATTTATTTACATGAAATTATCACATTTATTTACATTATGATAATAATTCTCTTGCTTTGTCGAACGCAGCGGCAATCTTTGACGGATCTTTAGCTCCGGCCTGTGCAATATCAGCCTTGCCGCCGCCGCCTCCTCCTGCAGCAGCTGCGATTTCTTTTATCATCTTGCCGGCATGGAATCCCTGTTCAACAAGGTCATCTGTAAGCGACACAAGGAATGTGACTTTACCGCCTGTAACCGCAGCAAAGACCATGGCGGCATTTTTGCTGTCAGCCTTAATCTGATCGGAAAGACCTCTGAGGTCATTAATATTATAGTCTTCAAACTGCTTTGTTATGAGTCTTATTCCGTTAATATCAGCAGCTTCATCTATAAGATTTCCAAGACCCTTGCTCATTTCAGCTTTTTTGAGCTCCTCGATTTCTTTTTTAAGTGCCTTGACTTCATCCACAAGGGATGCAGATTTGTCTATCATATTGTCACGGTTTGATTTGAGAGCTTCAGCCGTGTGCGAAATGAGAGATTCATCTTCAATATATTTATTCAGGATACCGATACCTGTTACAGCTTCAATTCGTCTTACTCCAGAAGCGATACCTGCTTCGCTGAGAATCTTGAAAGCACCTATCTGACCGGAATTCTTAACGTGAGTTCCTCCGCAGAGTTCTTTGCTGAAATTACCAATGGATACAACTCTTACTGTATCTCCGTATTTTTCTCCAAAGAGCGCAGTGGCACCTTCGTCAAAAGCTTCCTCTATAGGCATTACTTTTGTTTCTACATCTATGAAATGGCTGATTTTATCGTTTACGATATTTTCAACCTGCTTAATTTCTTCATCGGTCATACCCTGGAAGTGATTGAAGTCAAATCTCAGACCATCCTTGGTTACAGATGAACCTGCCTGCTTGACATGATCACCCAGAATCTCTCTGAGTGCTTTGTGAAGCAGATGAGTTGCTGTGTGGTTGGCTGCGGTCCTGTTTCTTGTCGGAGCATGCGGCATGCAAATAACTTCGGAACCGGCTGTTACCGAACCTTTATTTACGACAACTTTATGAGCAAAGATATTCTGGAATTTTGAAACATCCATTACCTCTGCTGCGAAATCATCATTGTAGATAAGACCGGTATCGCATGCCTGGCCGCCGCTTTCTGCATAAAAAGGTGTTTTATCAAGGGCTATCAGACATGTATCTCCTGAAGCTGCAGAATCTATGATCTCATTATCACGGAAAACAGCTGTGACAGTGCTGTTTTGCACCATGGTGTCATATCCTGTGAATTCCGTATCTTTATCAAATTTAATTGATGCAGTTGCTTCATCCCAGCCGGCACCTTCCATTTCCTGTTCGACTTTGGAACGAATCTTCTGCTCTTCCATAGCAGCTCTGAAGCCGTCAAGATCAACAGTAAAACCTGATTCTTCAAGTATTTCTCTTGTCAGATCAATCGGGAATCCATATGTGTCATGAAGCTTGAAAGCTTTTTTTCCATCAAGAACTGTACTGCCGTCAGCTTTGAGATCATCGATATGGCCATTGATGATTTTCATTCCCTGATCTATAGTTGAAGCGAATTTTTCTTCTTCCACGCTGACTAC
This sequence comes from Clostridiales bacterium, assembly GCA_022763735.1. Taxonomy (GTDB): domain Bacteria; phylum Bacillota; class Clostridia; order Peptostreptococcales; family Anaerovoracaceae; genus Lentihominibacter. The sequence goes on along the minus strand of JALEQY010000120.1, from coordinate 3,943 downwards.
TTTTTTAATCATAACACGGCGCTCTTCGAGTTCCGGATAAGCTTTTCCAGATACATCTATCACTCTGTCGCAGAGATCTGACAGGAACGGACCTTCTATGCCTAGAAGTCTTCCATGTCTTGCAGCACGTCTTATAAGTCTTCTGAGCACATAGCCGCGGCCTTCGTTTCCAGGCAGAATAGAATCCCCTATCATGAATGTCATGGATCTGAGATGATCAGTGATAATTCTAATAGAAACGTCAGTTTCTGCCTCACCATGCCTGTATTCAACGCCTGAAACCTTAACGACGCCTTCCAGAACGTACTGGATTGTATCGATATCAAAAATGGAGTCTACCCCCTGCATGATGCATGCGAGTCTTTCGATACCCATTCCTGTATCAATGTTGGGATGAGCAAGATCAGTGTAGTTACCCTCTTCATCTCTGCTGAACTGTGTGAAAACATGATTCCAGAATTCCACATATCTGTCACATTCACAGCCTGGTTTGCAGTCAGGGCTTCCGCAGCCGTACTTTTCTCCCCTGTCGTAGTAGATTTCTGAGCAGGGACCGCACGGACCGGTTCCGATTTCCCAGAAATTATCATCTTTACCGAGACGTACGATTCTTTCTTCAGGCATACCAATAACATTTTTCCATATGTCATAGGCCTGATCGTCGTTTTCGTATACTGTTGCCCAAAGCTTGTCTGTAGGCATTTTGAGAACCTTGGTGATGAATTCCCATCCCCATGTCAGAGATTCTTCTTTGAAATAATCTCCAAATGAGAAACTGCCCAGCATTTCAAAGAATGTGCCGTGTCTTGAGGTATAGCCCACATTCTCTATATCGCCGGTTCTGATGCATTTCTGACATGTTGTCATTCTCTTGCTCGGCGGTGTTTCAAGCCCTGCAAAATAAGGCTTGAGCGGTGCCATACCGGAATTTATAATAAGAAGACTCTTATCTTTCTCAGGAATAAGCGAGAAGCTTTGTCTTCTGTAGTGTTCTTTTGATTCATAAAAGCTTAAAAATAATTCTCTGATTTCATTTAAACCCAGTTTTTCCATTATTTTATCCTCCGTAATTTTCGGGTGATTGCCTGCTATTTTAAGCAATACCTGATTTTATATTATACCAGAGAAGCATTCATATTTCAATATTTTCATACTCTGTTAAGTATTAATTGCCCTATTTATATTATCAAAAATAAATAGTATAATTATATTAGCACAAACATTATACTAAGAATAAAGATATGGAGTATGAAATGAACCTCGAAAAACTTACTATAGGACAGATGGCAAAGCTGAACGGAATATCGGAGCAGACCCTCCGGCTGTATGACAGAGAGCAGCTTCTGACACCTATGGTCACAGATCCTCGCACAGGGTACAGATATTATCATATCATTCAGTCTGCACGGCTCGATATGATACAGAATATGAAAGCTTACGGTATGACTCTCAGACAGATAAGCAGCTTTTTTAATGAAGGAAATGCAGACAGCATCAAAGAGTTCCTTCTGCATCAGCAGGACCACATAGATTGCCAGATAGATGAACTGATAAAGCGAAAACGTTCGATTGCCAGAACTCTTGATAATTTCAGGCAGTATGAAGCACTGCCCAAGGATGGTCAGATGTTTCTTCAGTATATTCCGGAAAGGTGGATTTACAGGTATACGTCAGAAAAGGATTTCTTTGATCAGGACTATGCCGGATATGAATACATGCTGAGAGAACTTAAAATGCATCTGGACAACAACGAGCTTTCGATGACATATTTCTGTAATGTGGGAAGTATAGTCAGACAGGAAGATATTAAAGATGGCAGATTCACTTCCCATGATGTGTTCATGTTTGTTGATTCCGACGATGAGTCCATCCCTGTACAGTCTATTCCGGCCGCCATGTATTACTGCACCTGTGCAGCTGATTTCTATGCCGAAAAGGACAAGGCTCTTATGCTTATAGATGAGATCCACAGCAGAGGTTTTGAAATATGCGGAGACTATATATGCGAGGTTATCGTAGAACTGCCTATATTCAAACAGGATCAGAGGAATATGTTCTACAAGATAGAGATTCCTGTAGTTTCAAAATGATTATTATCAGATAATACACTTGACTTTATACCAGCTATAACCTTTATATTATAGGTATAAAGGAGGTGTCTTATATGAACAGAAAGATAAGATTTGCGCAGTACGGATGTGGTAAGATGAGTAAATACCTGATGCAGTATGCGATAGACAAGGGATGTGAGCTTGTGGCAGCATTTGATATGAATCCTGCTGTCATTGGGGAAGATGTCAGTTCGGTAATAGGAAGTGAAACGGTCGGTGTCACAATTTCAGATGCAAAGGATGCTGCCGGAATATTGGCAGAGCTGAAGCCGGATGTGTGCATAATAGCAACCAGAAGTACAGTTGAAGAGCTTAAAGATGTTTTTGAGGCTTGTGCTGTCAACAGTGTGAACGCTATCACAACCTGTGAGGAGGCTCTTTATCCATGGAATTCTTCACCGGATCTTACCGGCGAGCTCGACAAGCTGGCCAGAAAACACGGATGCACTCTCTGCGGCAGCGGATACCCCGATCTTTTCTGGGGAACCATGATAACGAATTTAGCGGCTTCATCTGCGAGGATAACAAGAATCAAAGGAAGCAGCAGCTATAATGTGGAGGATTACGGGATTGCTCTGGCTCAGGGGCATGGCGCAGGACTGACTATTGAGGAGTTTGAAAAAGAGATCGGAAATTATAATTCCCTTTCTTCTGATGAAATCAAGGCTCTTGTGGAAAAAGGAGAATATATACCGTCATATATGTGGAATCAGAATGGATGGCTGTGCAGTCAGATGGGACTTACGGTTATCTCACAGACGCAGAAATGTATTCCGCATACTTATAAAGAAGACCTGCATTCGGAAACTCTGGGAATGACAATAAAAGCCGGAGATGCCACCGGAATGTCTGCGATAGTTACGACCGAAACTGCAGAAGGAATCACTATTGAAACAGAATGCATAGGAAAAGTGTATGCTCCCGATGAATTTGACAGAAACCAGTGGACTCTCTTTGGTGAGCCGGATACTACAATCACTGTTGAACGTCCGGCAACAGTCGAGCTTACATGTGCAACTATTGTAAACAGAATTCCACAGCTGATTGATTCAGAACCTGGCTATATCACTACGGATAAATTCCCTTACAGCCAGTATATGATAAAACCTGCAAATGAATATGTAAAAACACGATAAGACTGAACAGCTGCTACAGCATCTTCTGACTCGGAAAAACCGGCACCTGGGTATAAATCTCAGGTGCCGGTTTTTATTTTCTGCATTTATTCATCTTCATCGAATAAACTAAGGTCGATATCCTCTTCCGTCATACCTAGGGACTCATAATCGGGAAGTTTTTCCCATATTTCTTCTTTGAGTCTTTCTTTTCTGTTAAAATCCTCGAGTACGCCCATTCAATTCACATCCTTTCGTTTCAGACTGCTTCTGTGATTCTGTCAGCAGCTTTTTTAAGGTCAGTGACTATGTCTCTGAACTCTTCTTTTACATCACATTTTTCATCAGGTGCCAGGAACATGTAAATGTGCATTCCTATGACTGCACCTGCAAGCCCGATCCCGAGGATAGTACTGCATGATTTTCCCATATAAAAACCTCCTGTTTAACTGGCAGATTTGTTTAAGAGCCTGTATTTGTCATAACTGTCAAAAAAGGCTTTACTCATAATTATTATGCACATTTCTGCAAATAAAAAACTTCCTGATCGTATATGATCGGAAGTTTTTCGTATGTTGTTATCTACATCAGTTATCAGCCACAGCGTTAAGTTCAGAGCTTCTGCTGTCGTATGGAGTTCTGTTTTCTTCGTATTTTCTTGTGGCAAACCACGCAACAGCCAGTGCGCTCAGACCTCCGACTGCCTTGCCTGCTATG
>JALEQY010000100.1 GCA_022763735.1 Clostridiales bacterium | reverse complement strand
TATATCTGCTGTTTGCAGAAGGCGACATACCGGTCTATGAGTCACTGAAATTCTTTATTACAGAGGAAGACTTCGCCATAAGCATTTTCTGGCAGTTTATTCTGCTTGAGCTTGCTATTGACGGTCTTAAGCTGGCATCTCTTAATACTCCGGAATCTCTCGGCATGTCCCTTTCCGTAATAGGGGCGCTTATCCTTGGTGAATTCTCTGTTTCATCAGGATGGTTTGTGCCGCAGACTATTCTGTGCATGGCGGTGGTAGCGCTGGCCAGTTTTACACAGCCCAGCATAGAACTCGGATATGGGATAAAATTCGTGAGAGTGTTCATGCTGATCGCTTCACATTTTCTGGGCTGGCCGGGAATGGCTGCAGCATTTGCTGTATCAGTAGCAGTGATGGCTGCAACCAGAACGGTTGCAGGCACGTCTTATCTCTATCCTCTTATCCCATGGGATGGTGCTAAACTCAAAAAACTGATATTCAGAACAAAAAAATGACCGGCTGCATATGATATCCTAGCGATAATTGAAAGGTGGAATAAAGAAGCAATGGATACAAGAGAGTTGTTTGCACGGCTGATACAGTGTGAAGCAGGCGGAGAAGGCTATGACGGAATGCAGGGTGTTGCAACAGTAATAATGAACAGAGCCAATATAACATACGGGGAATTCGCGCGGATTAATGAAGGTGGTAATATCAGGAATGTTATCGAACAGGCAAATCAGTTCACCTGTATGAAGACTTCTGTGGGAGGGCAGTATAATTCACAGAATGTATATAATATGATACCTACCCAGGAGCATTATGATATTGCTGACTGGGCCATGGCGGGAGGAATACTTGCTGGTGTTGACCATTCGCTGTTTTTTCACAATCCGTACAGCAATACATGTCCGACTTATTTCCCGACACGCGTTGGAGTTATTCATAACAGGATAAATGAACATTGCTTTTATATACCTACCTCTTATTACGCTGCAACATAGAACAGAGAGGTGATCAAATGGCTATAGACCAGAATTATCTAATGCAGATACCACGTTCAGATATGACTTCAGTGATGGAGAATACCAACCAGGTAGGTTCGGTTCAGGAGGAAAACGGCGATATTCCGATTTCACAGATAGATATGACAGGTGACCTGGGAGGTGGGGGTAACTTCACATCACCGTTGTCATATCCTATGGTGCTTCCCAACAGCCCGACCTTCACAGTTCCTGCAAATCCTCTGCTTCCTCCGGAATACAGTGAAGTGCTGGATTATAACGCATTACAGTATCTTAATGGTATTTTCAGAACTCAGATCGGAAGATATGTGAGGGTACAGCAGCTTATCGGCTCAAACATCGTTCAGGATCTTGATGGTTTTCTGATAGGCGTAGGAATAAATTACATCATTCTGCAGGAATATGCTACTCCAAATATAAGGATACTTGATATTTACGGCATCAAACAGATGTATGTATATTATGCAGAAGTAGCAAATCCGTTCGCGGTAGGTTCATCCCAGCAGGCATAACTGTAATCTTATAAATAAATGTGTCAGAAATATAGCTGTTTTTGTGTTTTTCGCATGAAAACAGCTGTTTTCGTTTTTTCGATGTGCAAAGCGTGCTATAATATGACTGTGGATAGCGTACAGGCATGTGCCTGTTTTGTGAGACCGGTACGCTGTCAAGATTGTATTGAGATGGAGGGAAAAATGGCAGGCAAGGATTGGAACAATCTGGGGCAGGATCTGAACAGGATAATAGAAGATGCGATACATATGGGAAATTTCGGACGTCTGAACCAGAATATAAATGATGCATTGAGAAGAGCGTTCCAGATGGGCGGTGATGAGTTCCGAATGGGAGACGGCTGGGATTTTGACCTTAGCGGAAAGGGAACATGTGACACGCAGCAGGGATATGGTGAAGAATGGGCGGGTGAGCGAAACAGAACAGAGTACAGTCAGCCCGGAAGTGCACCATATGCCTCATATAAACCGGAGCATGCGTACTTTGCGGGAGGAGGCAGAAGACGTGCCGGTGCGGTAACAAAACTTGTGGGAGGAATAGTGCTGGCTGCATTGTCATTCAGTGGAAGTATAGTATCAATTGTGTTTTTAGCTATGGCTAAAGTGGGATTGACACCGCTGATATTGAGTCTGGTGTTTATGGCTGCCGGAGCAGTGCTGATAGTGAACGGGTCGTGCGGTCTCGGGCTGGCAAAGAGATTCGACAGATACGTCAAGTGCCTGCAGGGCAGTGATTATATTGACATCAGCAGGCTTGCAGCATATACTCACCAGAAAAACGAGTCTGTGATCAGAGACATTAAGAAAATGCTTGCCAGGGGGTGGTTCCTCGAAGGACATCTTGATGATAAGGAAACATGTCTTATGATATCCCATGAAGCGTATGGACAGTATATGAATGCTGTGAAAAATGCCAGAATGCGTGAAGAAGAAAAGAAACAGCAGAAGGCGGCAGAAGCAGCTGAAACAGGTCTTTCTGCAGAAGCCAGAGCTGTCATTGATAAGGGGCAGGAGTACATAAGAGAAATCAGAAGATGCAATGATGAGATACCCGGAGAGGAAATTTCAGACAAGATATACAGGATGGAGATGCTTGTGAAACGTATTTTCGAACAGGCAGAGGCACACCCGGAGAATATTTCCGATCTGAGAAAGCTGATGGAATATTATCTTCCGATGACCATAAAGCTGCTGAATGCTTATGAAGAGCTTGACAGGCAGCCTGTACAGGGAGACAACATTGAAACATCAAAGAAAGAAATAGAGGGAACTCTGGATACGCTGAATGCCGCTTTTGCAAAGCTGCTGGACAATCTTTTCCAGGATACAGCATGGGACGTTTCTTCAGATATATCAGTTCTTGAGGCGATGCTCGCACAGGAGGGACTGACAAAAGACAGTTTTGCTGAAAAGAAATAATGAGATTGGAGAATATTAATATGGAATTCAAGGAAGCAACAACACCTACTTTAACAATGGATCCTTTTAAAGAAATGGACAAGGCTGAAATAATTGAAATAAGTCAGGAGTCTGAAATGATGGATGATAACATACTGTCACCTGAAGAACGGCAGATGGTAAGCGAATTTGCAGAACAGATAAATCTTGATGACTCCAACGCAATACTGCAGTACGGTGCGGGAACACAGAAAAAAATGGCGGATTTCTCAGAATCGGCACTGGAAAAAGTGAAATCAAAGGATCTGGGAGAAGTTGGTGAGCTGCTGAGCGATGTGGTAGTTGAGCTCAAAGGCTTTGATGCCAATGAAGAGAAGGGGCTGTTCGGATTTTTCAGAAAAGGCAAGAACAAAGTCGAGGCTTTAAAGGCACGCTATAACAAGGTTGAAGCTAATGTGGAAGATATCTGCAGAGTTCTTGAAGGTCATCAGGTGCAGCTTATGAAAGATATTGCTGTTCTGGACAAGATGTATGAAGCCAATATGACATACTTCAAGGAGCTGACAATGTATATTCTGGCAGGGAAAAAGAGACTGGCAGATATACGTTCAGGTCAGCTGGCTCAACTTGTGCAGAGAGCGCAGATGAGCGGACTTCCGGAAGATGCCCAGTCAGCTAAAGATCTGGAATCAAAGTGCGACAGATTCGAGAAAAAGCTTTATGATCTGGAACTCACCAGAACCATTTCAATTCAGACAGCTCCTCAGATCAGAATGGTGCAGGGCAATAATACTATGATGGTGGAAAAGATCCAGTCAACTCTTGTCAACACTGTTCCTCTCTGGAAGAGCCAGATGGTGCTGGCGCTGGGAGTTGCTCATTCCAATGATGCGGTTAAGGCGCAGCGTGAAGTCAGTGATATGACAAACGAGCTGCTTAAGAAAAATGCCGAAACTCTTAAAATGGCAACGGTTGAGACTGCCCGTGAAACTGAACGCGGAATTGTGGATATGGAAACTCTGCAGCACACCAATCAGACATTGATTTCAACCCTTGATGAAGTGATGCAGATTCAGCAGGACGGACGACAGAAACGTGCTGAAGCTGAGGTTGAACTGAGGAAGATGGAAAACGAGCTTAAGGTAAAGCTGCTTGAGGTTGTAACAGACAAATAACATAATAAAACATAAAAACATGACAGTGCAGTAAGATGCTTCTGTCATGTTTTCAGTTTTTGATGAATGAGATAATATCAGTAATGATTGATAACAGGAATACCCACTTCGATCATGTTATAGAATTCCGGCATTTTCTTTGGAGGCATGTTGATGCATCCGTGACTGCCGTTATTGATCCATATGCTGCCGCCGAATTTATCGCGCCAGTCGGCATCATGGAAACCCTCTCCGGTCCAGGTGACACCGAGCCAGTATTTTACGGGAGTTTCATATTTGCTGCCGTCGGCATTGTCTCCTTTGAGCACTACATCGGTGATTTTATTCAGAATATAGTATGCTCCGATATCAGTAGTTGTTCCTGTATTTCTGCAGCCTGTAACGCATTTTGATGTGAATTTAAGTTCGCCGTTTCTGAAATAGTTCACTGTCTGATTTGTTATATCCACATCTATGTAAGTATTCCCCATATCATGTGAATACTCACCATAGCCTTCTGCCGAGTATACAGGCTTTCTGGACACATCCTTGTGGGAATTCAGGTCTGATATCAGTTTTTTTGTTTCTTTTTCCTGATCGATCATCCAGCCGTATGTTCCGCCTGAGACAGTAACGTTTTTACCTGTGAGTGATGTGAAGTTACGTTCAGCACCTACATTATCATACTTTTCTGCAAGTGCTCGGACATATTCTGTTACAGCCTCTTCATCAGCATTGCCTGAAAGATCATCTGTCAGCAGCTTATCGATCTGCTTTGCAGTAAGTGTGAAAGTTTCTTTTCCCATTTTATATGTGATACGCTGTTTCAGGTATTTTCTGCAGTATTTCTGATATTCGATGAGTTCATCGTCATCGGCAGTGATCTTAGGCATTGTCAGATAATCTCGTTCGTCAAAAACAAACTGCAGCTCTCCAAGCTGTATATGGTGTATAAGCTGGTTGAAGAACTTCTCAGTATCTGAGTTGGTTCCGTATACTTCGGGAATAATAGGAAAGTCAGGATCATTCAGATCTACATATGCGTCTTTGCTGACAGTTGCGGTGCCTCTGTGGAGAAAGTCTGAATTCACTACTGACTGTTTGAACTCGAAGCTGCAGTCGGATACAATCATTGGAATAGTGACCGACATAGGTATATTGAAATAGTGTTCAGCTGCTGCACTGATGAGATTATCTCTCCTGATATCCCGGATGCTGTCATCAATATCATAGGTGAATCCGAAATCGGTGAAACTGGCGAGTTTCTCGTTCAGAGTTCCTTTGATAACTATAGTGCGATGGTTCCATGCATCTGTAAGCTTATCCGCTGCTGCGGAAATATCAAGACCGGAGCAGTCGACTCCGTTTATTTTTATACTGTCAGGCAGTGTATCGCCTGTGTAGTCATCGGATTTCGTATACCCTATGACTGCGAAAACGGACACAGCCGCTAATATTACAACTATTATGCTGATTATTATAATGATTTTCTTCATATGTTCTCCTTCGACGTTTTTCGTCGTTCATACTTTTTCATTTTACTGTATTTAATATGTTTTTGAAAGAGAAAAAATATCTTTTTCATGGTAAAATAGAAATATATTTTTGATGAGGTAGTAATATGGCTTTTACACATTTACATGTACATACTGAATACAGCCTGCTGGATGGTGCTGCGAGAATAAAGGATGTTGTTGCCAGAGCGAAGGAACTCGGGATGACATCTCTTGCTATCACGGATCACGGGGTGATGTTCGGGGTTATAGATTTTTACAGGGAATGCAATAAACAGGGGATTAAGCCGGTGATTGGCTGTGAGGTATATACCGCAGCGAGAACACTGTTCGATAAGGATTCGGAAAAAGACAAGCATATGGGACATCTGGTGCTTCTGGCAAAGGATAATCAGGGGTACAAAAACCTGATGAAGATAGTATCAGAGGGATACAGACACGGGTTCTACTACAAACCGAGAATAGATAAGAATGTGCTGAGAAAATACAGCGGAGGTCTGATCGCACTGTCTGCCTGCCTTGCCGGTGATGTGCAGAACAGACTTCTCAATGGGGACTATGACGGTGCCAGAAGGGAAGCTCTCGAGATGCTGGATATATTCGGTGAGGGGAATTATTATCTTGAGCTGCAGGATCAGGGCCTGGAGGAAGAAGCCCGCATACTTCCCGGAATGAAGCGGCTGCATGAAGAAACAGGAATCCCCTTCGTTGCGACAAATGATGTACATTATGTCAGACAGGAGGATGCAGAGGCACAGGATGTGCTTATGTGCATACAGACAGCTTCCACCATTGACGAAGAGAACAGGATGAGATTTCCCAATGATCAGTTTTATCTCAAATCAGAAGATGAAATGAGAAAGATTTTTGCTAATATCCCTGAGGCGATTGACAATACGGCGAAGATTGCAGATGAGTGCAATGTCACCTTCACCTTCGGAGAGCTGCATCTGCCGGAATTCAATGCACCTGACGGACTTACCAACACGAAGTATCTGAGAAAGCTGTGCGAACAGGGGCTTTCGGAGAGATATCCCGAGGCTTCTGCGGAGGAGAAGAAAGAACTTCAGCAGCGTCTTGACTATGAGCTGGGAACTATTGAAAAGATGGGGTATGTGGAATATTTCCTCATTGTATGGGATTTCATAAATTATGCAAAACAGAACGGTATAATGGTTGGCCCGGGCAGAGGCTCTGCAGCCGGGAGCATCGTAGCGTACACTTTGCGTATCACCGACATAGATCCAATCAAATACAGTCTTATTTTCGAGAGATTCCTGAACCCTGAACGTGTCAGCATGCCGGATATCGACATTGATTTCTGTTATGAACGAAGAGGTGAGGTAATAGATTACGTTACAGAAAAGTACGGTGAGGACAAGGTGTGCCAGATCATAACCTTCGGAACCATGAAAGCCAAACAGGCTGTGAGAGATGTAGGCAGAGTGCTCAATGTAAGTTATCCTGAAACAGATGCCATAGCCAAGGCCATACCTTTCTCGCTGAAAATGACCATAGATCTGGCGCTGGAGACAAGCCCGGAGCTAAAAGCCAAGTACGAAAATGAGGAAACCACAAAAAAAGTCATCGACATGGCAAGAGCCATAGAAGGAATGCCCCGACATGCCTCAACCCATGCGGCGGGAGTAGTTATCTCAAAGGACAGCATAGACGAGTACGTTCCGCTGTATCTGGCTGACAAAGGGCTTTCTACTCAGTTCAATATGACCACAATCGAGGAACTGGGGCTTCTTAAAATGGACTTTCTCGGTCTGAGAAATCTGACGATAATTCGTGACGCTCTGGAGATGATAGAGGCAGACTATGAAGTGACGATAGATTTCTCTTCCATGGATTACGATGATCCTGCAGTTTATGAGATGATAGCATCCGGAAACACGCAGGGCATTTTCCAGCTGGAAAGCGGTGGTATGACACAGTTTATGAAGAACCTGAAGCCTGACTGCTTTGAAGATATCGTTGCAGGCATATCACTGTACAGACCGGGACCGATGGCGTCAATACCGACATATATTGATAACAAGAAACACCCGGGGAATATAGAATACCTGCATGAAAGTCTGGAGCCGATTCTGTCGGTAACTTACGGATGCCTGGTATATCAGGAGCAGGTAATGCAGATTGTAAGAGATCTTGGCGGATACTCATATGGACGTTCTGACCTGGTAAGGCGTGCCATGGGTAAGAAAAAGATGGACGTGATGCTGCAGGAGAAGGAATATTTTATCAACGGCAAGCTGGATGATGACGGTAATGTGGAAATAGCCGGATGTATAAGGAACGGAGTGCCGGAGAAAACTGCCGAGGAAATATTCAATCAGATGGTAAGTTTTGCCGAATACGCATTTAATAAATCCCATGCGGCTGCATATGCTGTTGTGGCATATGAGACCGGATATCTCAAGGCTCATTATACTGTGGAATTCATGGCTGCGCTGATGACAAGTGTTATGGGAGATTCGGATTCTATCGCCAAATATATGAGAAACTGTACTGAGATGGGCATAGAAGTGCTGCCGCCTGATATCAACGAGAGTCAGAAGAAATTTTCGGTTGTTGACGGGAAGATACGTTTTGGTCTGCTGGGTGTGAAAAATGTAGGTGAGGGCGCTATAGACGCCATCATCGAAGCCAGACAGACTAAAGGCAGGCCGGAGGATATTTTCCGGTTTATTGAGAATATAGATATTCATAAAGTCAATAAAAAGGCGGTTGAAAGTCTGATAAAGGCCGGTGCCCTCGATTGTCTCAATGAGAACCGGGCAGCGCATCTGGCAGTTTATGAAAGCCTGATGGAGTCGGCACAGTCCAGTGCCAGAAACAATATTGAAGGTCAGATGTCGCTGTTTCAGCTGAATGCGGATACAATGCAGGAAAGCAGATCCATGAATGTGCTTCCTGACGTCAGAAACTTCAATCAGGATATTCTGATCGCTCAGGAGAAGGAGATGCTGGGTGTTTATATAACATCTCATCCCCTGGATGAATATGCCGACAGAATAGAACAGCTTGTGACGGTAACGTCTCAGGATCTTGCCGATGTTCTCGACAGTGAAGAGCAGGGCGAGATGCATACATTCGTCAGGGACGGAATGCAGGCAACCATGGCGGGTATAATAACGTCTAAGAAGAATCTTATTACGAAGAACAATAAGATGATGGCCTTCGTGGATATGGAGGATCTGTACGGTACGGTGGAGGTTGTAGTATTCCCGAATATATACGAACGGTTCGGCTCTCTTGTAGCAGAGGATTCGATAGTTTCAGTTACAGGCAGCATCAATTTCAAGGAAGGTGAAGTGCCGAAGCTGCTTGCAGAGAAAATCGTGGATCTGAGATCTCTGACTGAGGAGCTTGAGCAGAGCCGGGAATCTGTTCAGACGGCAGATGCAGAATCTGTTCCTGATGCCCCGGAAGGGCTGATCAAGATAAAGCTTCCATCCGGTAATACGACTGAAATGCTGAATCGCATAAGGAATGTTATGCTTGCCCACAGAGGGAAATATCAGGCTATAATATATATGCCGCAGGGTGGTTCATTCAGAACTGAAAGAGAACTCTGGGTGCAGCCAGATGCTGATTTCAGGAAAGCGGTAACAGATATAGTAGGAGAAGAAAATTACAAAGGATAAGGGGGGACCGGAAATGAAAAAGATAGGTGTACTTACAAGCGGAGGAGATTCTCCGGGCATGAATGCTGCAGTCAGAGCAGCGGTACGAAAGGGATTGTACCTTGGCATGGAGGTTTATGGAATACAGCGGGGATATGAAGGACTGCTGGATGGAGAAATTGAGAAGCTCCAGAGACATTCGGTAGGAGATATTCTGCAGCGGGGAGGTACTGTTCTGCGTACTGCCAGAAGCGAAAGGTTCAGGACTGATGAAGGCCAGGAGCATGCTGTCAGGATGCTGGAAACCTTCGGTATAGAAGGGCTTGTTGTCATAGGTGGAGATGGATCTCTTGCAGGCGGACTCGAGCTTTCAAAGCGAGGTATCAGGGTGATGGGAGTTCCGGGAACCATCGATAACGATCTGGGATATACGGATTACACCATAGGGTTTGATACGGCGGTAAATACGGTGCTGTCTCTGATTTCCAATATCAGGGATACCTCATCAGCACATGAACGGACGACAATAATCGAGGTTATGGGCAGAAACTGCGGTGACATAGCACTCCATGCAGGCCTTGGTGGCGGCGCTGATGTTATACTCGTTCCGGAGGTGGCGGCTGATCTCAATGAAGTGTGCAGGAAGGTGATCCGCGGTCAGCAGTCAGGCAAGCTCCACAGCATTATTGTTAAGGCTGAGGGTGTAGGAATCAGCACACAGGAGCTTACTGAACTGATTGAGGACAGAACCGGGAGAGAAACCCGTGCAGTTGTTCCCGGGTATATTCAGAGAGGAGGCACACCATCTGCGAGGGACAGAATGCTGGCATCCCTGACTGCTACGAAAGCAGTTGAGCTGCTGTATGACGATACAGACAGCAGAGCGGTGGGAATCTGCGGCAATGAGATAGTGGCATATGAGCTGGAAAAGGCACTCGGCATGAAGCGCGAGTTTGACAGGAAGCTTTACGAACTGGCGGATGTGCTGGCATAATCCGTCAGTCCAGTCCGATATCATTGCCTATTACGGAACCGAACTTAATTGCGTCGGTTCCGAATTTTTTTCTTATATCATCCATAGCGCGTTCGACCTTTTCTCCTTTTTCTGCCAGTACATTTTCATCGGCAAAGAGGGAAAGCTGCTGGGCCTGGTTTTCATCACACAGGTTTATTGCAGTGATTGTCAGCATTCTTATCGGATCGCGCATTTTCCATGATTTTCGGATTATGGACATAGCTGTGTCTGCAATGATATCCGTAATGTTTGCAGGGTTATCAAGCTGCTGCTGTCTGGATATAACCTTTAAATCAGGATCCTTGATATCTACTTTGACGCCGAAGGCTTTCATTTTATGACTTCTCAGACGAGCTGCAACGGTATCTGAGAGACCGGTAACAGCAGTACGTATATCTTTTTCTTCCTGAAGGTTGCGTCTGAAGGTGGTACCGTTGCCGATGGATTTCACTTTTTCGAGCTGATCGAATCTGAGGACGGGAGTAGTATCGAGGCCGTTGGCATAATCATGGATTACTCCTCCCTGTCTGCCAAGCATTGCCATAACCATTTGGCGGTCTGCAAGTGCCAGCTCGCCTATAGTTCTTATACCGTATTCATTCAGCTTGTCTGCAGTTGCTTTACCGACAAAAAACATTTCACGGATATCAAGAGGCCACAGAATATTCATGAAATTTTCACGCGTAATAACGGTTGTAGCATCAGGCTTTTTATAATCGCTGCCCATCTTCGCGAAGATTTTGTTAAAGGAGACTCCTGCCGAAAGAGTGAGGCCGAGTTCCTTTTTCACAGTCTGGCGGATAGTGTCTGCGATTTCCCTGCCGGTTCCGAACAGCTGGCGGCTTGCCGTCACATCCAGCCAGGATTCGTCTACACTGAAGGGCTCCACCATATCCGTGAAGCGCAGGTAGATGTCATTGATCATCCTGCTGTAGTGCTTATATTTGTCATGGTGAGGGGGAACCACCTGAAGATCCGGACATTTTTTCCTCGCCTGCCAGAGAGTTTCTGCAGTTACAACGCCGTATTTTTTAGCGATCTCGTTTTTTGCCAGTATGATGCCGTGACGATTTTCGGGGCTGCCGCATACCGCCATAGGCTTATCTTTCAGCTGCGGGTAGTCGAGAAGTTCGACTGATGCGAAGAAGCCGTTCATATCGCAGTGCAGGATTACTCTGTCCATTAGTGTTCCTCCTTTACATGTTTCTTATTTAAACATTATACATGACTTCAGCAGGTTTTTTAACAGAAAACACACAATCTTCTTATTCATATGGTGCAATGTATGGTATAATAATTGACGCGATTCAAAGACAGTATATGACAGACATATCATATATCGAATGATGAGCGTATTAAACACTGATGAAAGGAACGATTATGATTTCAAAAATCAACAGTATATTGAGATGGATGTTTGTTATTACAGGTGGAGTTTTCGTTCTGACAAGGATTATTGACATGCAGAGCGAGAAGATAGAATCAGCTGAAGAAGAATTCCAGACAAAAGAATTTGATGATATATGGTAGAAGCAGAAGGAGTATGAACATATGAGAATATTAACGATAATCGGCGGAATACTGATGGTGCTTACCGGAGCGTTCTGTTTCAGCAGCCCGGGACAGACATTTCTGGCATTTGCATTTGTTGTCGGGCTTGTGATGGTACTTAACGGCACAATACATGCTGTAGCATATCTTTCAGGAAGAGGTCTTCACAATAAGGGTGACAACAATGGGTGGATACTGACAGATGCACTTATCACTCTGCTTCTCGGAATTCTGGTTCTCTGCAATCAGCTGGTTGCGGATACTGCTATTCCGATGGTATTCGGCATGTGGGTGCTCGTGACAGGCATACTGCGAATTGAAGCGGCTACTCATATAAATAAAGAAAAAAAGCAGAAGAATTTTCGGGTGACGATGATAACAGGCGTGCTGACTACGCTGATCGGATTATTCGGATTCATAAATCCTCTCGTAGCGTGGCTCAGTACAACATTCCTGCTGGGATTCTTTATGGTCATGCAGGGAATCAATATTATCGAGCTCGGTATTAATATGCCGCATGAGAAGAAAGCTTATGTCAAAGTTTACAAGCGAAAGAGAGAGCCTGTACTTATAACAGAGGAGGATGAAACTCCGGAGAAAGTGGCAGAACGTCTCAAGGCAAGAGAAGAAGCTGAAGCTGAGGCGAAAGCAGGAGCAATAATAGATGAAAACTTATGATGTGTGTATAATAGGAGGCGGAGCGGCCGGGATGGCTGCTGCCGCTTCAATTGATATTGGAATAAAGAGATGCATAGTTGAAAAGAACAGTATTCTGGGACGAAAGATTTCAGCAACGGGTGGAGGCAGATGCAACATAACCAATGAAGCCTGCAGCAACAGGGAAATCGTCCTGGAATTTTTTAAATCCAGAGGTCTGGAGGTTTACAGTGACAGTGAAGGGCGCTATTATCCGTATTCCAATCAGGCATCTGATGTTGTGAAAATACTTGAAATGTCATTGGAATCACTGGGAACAGAAGTTATTACAGGTTTTGCTGTTACAGGAATAATCCGTGACGGAGAATGTTTTAAAGTGACAGACGGAAGCAGAACAATAAAAACCCGTAATGTCATACTGGCAGCAGGCGGCAAGGCTGCTCCACATCTGGGGACCACCGGTGACGGGTATTCCATGGCATTAAAGCTTGGCCATTCCATAGAAAAAGTGTATCCTGTACTGACCGGAATAGAGTGCGGAGATTTCAGGAGTATTAAAGGTGTCAGAGCAAAAGGCACTGTGAACCTTTATAAAGATAACCGTCTGGTCAGGAGTGAATCAGGTGAGGTGCAGTTTACCGAAGACGGAATTTCGGGTATATGTGTCTTCAATCTGACTCTCGATATACGAACTGAAAAAGGAGAAGATTTCAGGAAGGCTTTATCCAGATACCATGTTGTTCTGGATATGGCGCCGGACTTTACAGAAGATGAAATCAGAAACAGGGAAAGCTCCTTCGGGATATTATCGGAAAAACTGTCGGCGCAGGTTCCGGTAAGCATGATAAAATGCTGGAAGCTGCCGGTAAAAGGAGTCAAAGGATGGAAAAATGCACAGTGTACCGGTGGCGGGATAAAGATTGATGAAATCGATATGTCTACTATGGAATCCAGAATAGTGCCGGGGCTTTACATTGCAGGTGAGATTATGGATATTCAGGGGCCATGCGGCGGATTTAATCTGCAGAATGCATGGGAAACAGGAATCAGAGCAGCTGAGTCGATAAACAGGAAATACAGATGAGATACAGAATTAATCAGATAAAACTTAACATGAATGAAGATCATAGCGATCTTGCTGATGCGGTGCGCAGAAAATTAAGAAAGAAAAAGCTGGAAATATACGATATAGAAATAATCAGAGAATCTGTGGATGCCAGAAATAAACCGGATATCAGAAGAGTGTACACACTTGATTTTTCATGTGACAGGAAGCTGCCGCTGGAGAAAGGCGGGAAACAGGAGTACGAAGCATTCACAGCTGAGCAGGCGGAAGCGATTGCAGAAGCAAAGAAAAAAGGCTCTGCGGGACCAAGGCCTGTAGTTGCAGGTTTCGGACCGTGCGGGATATTTGCGGCTCTTATACTGGCAGAAGCCGGGCTGGAACCTATAGTTCTGGAAAGAGGGGAACCGGTGGATGAACGTATTAAAACTGTTGAGAAATTCTGGGAAAAGGGTATCCTTAATACTGAATCAAATGTTCAGTTCGGTGAAGGAGGGGCAGGAACGTTTTCTGACGGTAAGCTTACAACAGGGATCAAAGATGTCCGCATTGGCAAAGTCCTTGCGGAATTTGTCGCAGCAGGAGCGGATCCGGAGATACTTTACAAGCATAAACCGCATATAGGAACAGATAAGCTGAGAGGAATAGTGAAGAACCTGAGAGAAAAAATCAGATCACTTGGAGGAGAAATACATTTCAGTACAAAGCTTGAGAGTCTGGATATAGATGAGAACAATGAACTGAAGGGAATAAATGCAGTGTCGGAGATTGATGGCGGTAAGCCATACAGATACTATATTTCTGCTGACTGTATGATACTCGCTGTCGGCCACAGTGCCAGAGATACTTTTGAAATGCTGTATGAAGCCGGCCTTGAAATGGAACAGAAGCCTTTTTCCATAGGAGTCAGAATCGAACATCCTCAGGAGATGATCGACAGGGCACAGTATGGAGACCCGGCGCTGGCAGCAAAGCTGGGAGCAGCTGATTATAAACTGAATCACAGATGTGAAAACGGCAGGGGAGTGTATACCTTCTGTATGTGTCCTGGAGGAGAAGTTATAAATGCTTCTTCTGAATCCGCATCAGCTGTTACAAATGGTATGAGCTTCAGCGGCAGGGACAGCGGAACGGCCAACAGCGGGCTGCTTACAGATGTGAGAACGAGTGACTTCAGTTCGGACCATCCGCTGGCAGGAGTTGAATTTCAGCGAAAATACGAAAAACTTGCATATGAACAGGGAAAAGGCTGGCTGCCGAAATCAACCTACGGAAATTTCAGAGACAATTGTGACGATCCTGTCAGGAAGAGTCTGCCGGGATTCGCAGCTGATTCGATAATTGAAGCAATGCCGTTTCTTGGCAGGAAGCTCAGAGGATTTGACGACGACGGCTCAGTGCTGACCGCTGTGGAGACAAGAAGCTCCTCTCCGGTCAGAATATTGAGAGACAAGGGTTTTGAGAGCAGTGTGACGGGAATATATCCTGCGGGCGAGGGACCGGGATATGCAGGGGGTATCATGTCTGCTGCTGCTGACGGCATCAGAGCGGCAGAGATGATAATAGAAAAGAAAGGAAGGCATATATGAATTTCAGATACAGTCTGACGACTAATTTACTGTTTGGTACAGGAAATGAGAAGCTGATCGGGAAAGAGGCTTCAAAACTCGGCAGAAAGGTAATGATCGTTACTGGCGGGACAAGCACTAAAAAATCGGGTCTGCTTGACAGAACAGCAGATATGCTGGGGCAGCATAACGTTGAGTATATTGTATTTGACAAGGTTCAGCAGAATCCACTGTGTTCCACTGTCGATGAAGGTGCTGCTCTGATGAAAAAGGAAAAATGTGACGGAGCAGTTGCCCTTGGCGGCGGAAGCTCTATTGATACAGCCAAGGCAATATGTGCCGCTGCGGTATACGACGTTCCTGTGGAAGAACTGGTATACGGCGGCAGCAGAATAAAAAAGGCTATGCCTGTCATCGCGGTGCCCACCACATGCGGGACCGGCAGTGAG
Organism: Clostridiales bacterium; assembly: GCA_022763735.1. GTDB lineage: Bacteria > Bacillota > Clostridia > Peptostreptococcales > Anaerovoracaceae > Lentihominibacter. Next base: position 32,735 of record JALEQY010000100.1, on the reverse strand, counting down.
GTCAATGGAGTGGCAGTTCTGACCAATGAGAAGAACAATGATAAAAAATCCATCAAGGGAGATGCCATAATACCGGCGGCAGCTATCGTTGATCCTGCTCTGATGATGACCATGCCTGAGAAAATATTTGCATCAGTTTCCTTTGATGCACTCTGTCATCTGATGGAAGCGTATCTGTCGGTTCATGCAAACCCTGTAACCGATATGATAGCGCTTGAAGGGATGAGACTGGTTAATGATAATATATTGAAGGTATATAATGATTATGAGAATATAGAGGCATGGGAGAATATAACCTTGGCGAGTACCCTTGGCGGATATACCCTGAATGCCATCGGAGTCATCGCCGGACACGGCATGGAACATCCATTAAGCGGTCTTAAAAATATCATGCACGGCAGAGGTCTGGCAGCTGTTATGCCGGTTCTGCTGAAAGAACTGGCAGATGAAGCTCCTGAGAAAACAGGCGAGATCTCGCGTATATTCGGAGGCAGTGATGGGAAAGAATGCTGGAAAGTGATACTGGGTCTGCTGAAATCACTGGAACTTGATCTCACCCTTGATGATCTGGGTTTCAGTCGCAGCGATATCAGATGGCTTACGGATAATGCCTTCAAGGTATCTGCAGGGACAATCTCATGTTCGCCGAAAGAACTCGAGCGTGATGATATATACAGACTTTACAGCGAAGCGTTCACTTTCAATAAAGAGCATTAAACCAGTATATTTTACAGAAAACCGAATATAATTTATCATGTTATAAAATGACAGGTAGAATGAATAAAGGCCGGTGAACATGAATGACGATTAAGGATGATATACTGTTTGATTTTGCCGTTAATATGCCGAGGGTACTTGTGTCAGGCAGGACTGCAGTTCTTGATAATGTCAGAAAGCTGATGCTTCTTACAGACAGTGAGATAGTAGTATTCAACGGGCAGCGCTATACATCCGTTACAGGTGAGGATTTTGTCGTGACGGAGCTTAAGGAAGAAAGGATGCTGGTATCAGGTGAAGTCAAAGAAATTCGGTTTTTTAAAACATTACAGAAAGATCAGGGTTGAAGGAACAAATCTCATCAGCCTGATAAATAAATGCATAAAGAACGAGATTGATCTGAGAAATCTGCGATGGAAGAACAATATAGAATCAACGGTGGAAATAAAAGGTGAGGATTTCACCAGTTTCAAGAAGCTTGCCGGGCATTCAAGCAGAATATCAGTCGTTCAGGAAGGCGGAGCTGTACCGTTTTTCAGATGTGTCAGAGAGAATATTCCGGCAGTAGCAGGCGCCTTTTTATTAGGTGCCTTGATTTTTTATCAGAGTCTTTTTGTTGCAGAAATCAGAATAGACGGATACAGCACAATTGATGAGGAGTCACTGCGGCAGACTCTCGCTGATGCAGGTCTTTATGAAGGTGCACGCAAAAGTGACGATTACAGTGATGTCAAGGCCGCTTTGTATGAAAACCACAGAAGCATTTCATGGGTGAGCGTATATGAAAAGGGAAGGCTTATCGATATCAGCATAGCTGAAGCAGATAATGATGAAAAAAATGAGCCGTCAGATACAAAGCCTGCTGACATAGTCGCATCACGTTCAGGCATGATTGAGAAAATAATACCGCTCAAAGGGAATGCAAGGGTAGCGAAAGGCGATTATGTAAACAAGGGAGATATACTTATTACCGGTAAATATAAATATCAGAGTACTGACTACAGCCGGGGAGATGATTTTTTTTATCTTTACAGTCATGCAGAGGGTCAGGCTTTAGCTAAGGTGCCGGAAAGAATAACATATTATTTCCAGAAAAAGCAGCGTGTACTGAAGCCTACCGGGAGATTCATCCCCGGTTTTTATATCAGAACGGGGGATGCTGAAATAGATACGGCAGATGCAATGTGCACATATGAGGTGTCTGAACGAAGTGAAAGCATACTGGTGGATATAGTGAAACCTCTGCCTGTATGTATAAAGCTGGTGAGGATAAATGAAGTGAAAATAGAGGAAGAACCTCAGGACATCGGCAACCTCGGGAAAGTAATAGACGCTGCATTGAGACAGTATGCAAAGGATAATCTGAATAAAGAAGAGAGAATACTGGATTCATCTGTAGATTATTCAGAGAGTGAGGGGCTGATAAAGGCTGATGTAATGCTGGAAGTGCTTGAAGATATCGGGACAGAAAAGTATATAAAGATTGTGAAAAAAAGTGAAAATGTTCAGGAAAAACCTGAAGAGTGAATAAAAGGTTTGAATTTTGCGCGATAAGAAAATATAATAACTATGAATAGTATTTTTGAGTGATCAGAAGGAGATATCAGTTGGATAATCATAGAATTCAAAATGATAATATAATGAAAGTCCAGGTAAGCGAAACTATTGACAGAGGTGAGCTGTTTGGAGGAATGGACAGGAATCTCAGACTGGTGGAAAAGGATTTTGATGTAGACATCATCCAGAGGGATAATGAGCTTATCCTTAAAGGTGCGCATACAATCGAGGCAGGACAGGTGATTGAAGAAATGATGAGTGTTCTTGAAAAGGGTGAAAAACTGGATGAGCAGAAAATAAATTATATCACTGAGCTGAATGACAGAGGCATATCATACAAAAATGAAAATCCTGGAAAAGATATCATATGTTTCACATTTGAAGGAAAACCTCTCAGACCTAAGACTATAGGACAGAAAGGGTATGTGGATACAATCAGGAAAAAAGATATTGTGTTTGGTATAGGCCCGGCAGGAACAGGCAAGACATATATTGCTGTGGCAATGGCGGTGAATGCATTTAAAAATAAAGAGATACAGAAGATAATTCTGGCAAGACCGGCTGTTGAGGCAGGAGAAAGACTGGGGTTTCTGCCGGGAGATCTTCAGGAAAAGGTGGACCCGTATCTGAGACCGTTATACGATGCGCTATATGATGTTCTGGGAAGAGAAAGCGCTTTGCGTCTCAAGGAAAAAGAAGCGATAGAGGTGGTTCCTCTGGCATATATGAGAGGAAGAACCCTTGACAATTCTTTTATTATTCTGGATGAGGCACAGAATACAACGCCGGAGCAGATGAAAATGTTTCTGACAAGAATGGGTTTCAATTCAAAAATTGTGGTTACAGGAGATGTCACGCAGATAGACCTGCCGAGAGGTAAACGTTCAGGTCTTGTAGAAGCTTCACGTGTACTTAAGGATATAAAGGAAATCGGTTTCTGCTATATGAAAGATGTGGATGTGGTGAGACATCAGCTTGTAAAAAAAGTAATTAACGCATATGACGATTATTATAGTAAACACCCGCCAAAAGATGAAGAACAGGAGAGCAGATGAGGATTTTATACAGTGACGATTATGTGCCGGACACAGAAATGATGGATATTCTTCAAAGAGCTGCAACCGCTTGTGTTGCCAATGAAGGCATGGAGCCGGACAATGCTGAAATCAGCCTTTCTTTTGTTACAAAGGAGGAAATACGCAGTCTGAACAAAATGTACAGAAATATTGACAGGATTACGGATGTGCTTTCTTTTCCTCTTATTGAAGATTTTGAGAAAATCGACAGTGATGACGAATACATGCTTGGAGATGTGGTCATATGTCTTGAAAAGGCACGTGAGCAGGCAGAAGAATACGGACATTCTGAAGAGAGGGAAATTGTATACCTGTTTGTTCACAGTGTATGTCATCTTCTCGGATATGATCATATGGAGATTGAGGACAAGGCAGTAATGAGAGCAGCAGAAGAAAAAGTAATGAAGTATCTGGATCTGGAAAGGAGTTAATGGTGAATTTCATCACTGACAGAGAGAATTCTGCGGCAGAGCTTTATGATATGGCGACAGAAGCATCAGTAAATGCGTATGCACCGTTTTCCGGTTTTAAAGTCGGTGCTGCACTTCTGGATGAAAACGGCAGAATATTCACAGGAGTAAATATAGAGAATTCTTCTTTCGGCGCAACCATATGTGCCGAGAGAACAGCATTTGTTAAAGCAATTTCGGAAGGTAGCCGCAGATTCACGGCAATTGCAGTGGCTGCAGAGTCTCAGGAAGCCATTCCGTGCGGCATCTGCAGACAGTTCATGTTCGAATTTTCTCCCGATATACTGATAATAACGGGAGAAAACCGCAGGGAACTTAATATCAGAACACTTGAAGAACTGCTGCCGATAGGTTTCAGGCTTCAGGAAGGGAGGCAGTAATGAAAACAGGTTTTATAGGAATCATAGGAAGACCTAATGTAGGCAAATCCACTCTATTGAATGCAATTCTCGGTGAGAAGATAGCTATCACAACAGATAAACCGCAGACTACGAGAAATACAATCAGGGGAATCTATACTCATTATGCAGATGATACGCTTAAAGAAGATATTCAGCTTGTATTCATTGACACTCCGGGGATACACAGACCGAGAACAAAACTGGGTCAGTATATGACAGATGCGGCAACAGGAACCCTCAAGGAAGTCGATGCAGTGGTTTTCATCGTCGATGACAAGCTGTCCGCCGGTCCCGGAGACAAGTATATCGTTGATCTTCTGGACAGTGTTACAACACCGAAAATTCTTGTTATAAATAAAATTGATAAAATCGGTCCGGAGGAATATGAGAAAATTTACAGTGAATATGAAGAGCTGGGAATTTTTGAAGAAATAATAGGTACGTCTGCAGTTGAGGGAACGAATGTTGATGTTGTGATAAGTAAAGTTGCGGAGTTTATGGATGAGGGCCCGATGTATTTCCCGGATGATATGGTCACAGAGAATCCCGAACGTTTTATCGTCAGTGAAATAATCAGAGAAAAGATACTTATGTATCTGCAGGATGAAGTTCCTCACGGAGTTGCTGTGGAAATAGAACAGTACAGGGAGGAACCTGAAATTACGAAAATAAATGCAGTTATATACTGCGAAAAGAAATCACACAAAGGAATGATAATCGGCAAAGGCGGAAGAAAGCTCAAAGGCATCGGCAAAAGTGCCAGAGAAGAAATCGAGGCACTTCTGGGGACAAAAGTTTATCTTGAGCTATGGGTAAAAATTAAGGAAAACTGGAGAGACAGCGATATTGCACTTTCCAATTTCGGATATAAAGAGTAGGAAAGGATGAAATGATTGCTTACTGATACAGAAGGTATAGTGCTCAGGCAGATAAAAACTTCATATGGCAGGCGCATGATCCTTCTGTTTTCAAGAAAGTACGGCAAAATAAACGCAGGTACAAGTATTGGTGAAAAGGGGAGGAGCAGAAGCTCGCTGGCATTGCGGCCTTTCACATACGGACGATATGAACTGTTTAAAAACAGAGACAGCTATAACATCAATAGTGCAGATGTCATAAAAAGCTATTATGGCATAGGTGAGGATGTGGATAAATATATGAGCGGCGCTTATGTACTGGAATTTACGGAGAAGGTACTGCCTGAAGAATCACCGTATCCGGCTGTATTCAGACTGCTTACCGATTTTTTTGAAATGCTTGAGACCAGGAATAAGGGGATAGGAACTCTGGTACTGGCATATCAGACGAATATTCTTAAAATTATGGGAGTCATGCCGCAGATTGACTGCTGTGCGGTATGCGGACAGGCTAGACCGGCAGTTAAATTCAGCATTGAAGAAGGGGGAATACTGTGTGAGGACTGTGCCCGAAATATTGAAAATTCACAATCCCATACATTGATTTATGATGTAAAATTTGGTATAGTAGATATATTAAGATTCTTTATTTCAAATCCTTTAAAGAATCTTGAGAATCTTGCGTTGAAAAAGGACGCAGGCAGCCTGCTGCAGAAGATTATAAGGGAGTATGCAGCATACTATTTGGATGCATCTGATCTTAAGAGTGAGACTCTTATCTGAATCAGACAAAGGAGGTACTAATATGGAAATCACTTTAGAGAAAATTGAACTGGTCAAAGATAGAACAGGGGTAACTTATGCTGAGGCCAAGGAAGCTCTGGAATCAGCAGATGGCAGTGTTGTGGATGCCATTATTGCAATCGAGGAGACTATCAATTCCGGACAGAAAAGAAGAGGTTTCGGCAGGAAGGGGGAAGCACTTTTTGACAATCTGAAAAAACTTATCAAGAAGGGCAATGTAGCCAGAATACAGGTGAAGAAGGATGGTGAACTGATCCTGAATGTTCCTGTCAATGCAGGTCTTGTAGGTGCGGTTATTGCACCTATTGCATCTGTTATCGGCGTTGTTGCGGCTTTTGGATTTAAATGCGTTATTGAAGTAATAAAAGAAGATGGAACAATCATTGATGTCAGTGATGCTGTTACTGATGTTATGGGAAACGTTGCAGAAAAGAGCAGCGGTATAGCAGAAGGAGTCAGAGAGAAGAGCAGCGAAATATATCAGAAGGCTCAGGAAAAGGGCAGCGAGCTTTATAATAAAGGCAGAGAAAAGGCAGAAGATGCTGTTGATAAGATCAAGAAAGATGACGAAGAATTTGATTTTTCCGAATGCTTTGATGAAGATGACGATGACGTTGAAATAAAGGTCGAAGAAGAAGTTTCAGAAGAGGCTAAGGAAAAAGAAGAATAAAATTACAACTATGGAGAGATGAAAGAAATGAGCAGAGCAGTTACAATGGAAAAACTTACGGCCCTCGCCAAGAACAGGGGATTTATTTATCCGGGATCTGAAATTTACGGTGGCCTTGCAAACACCTGGGATTACGGCCCGCTTGGAGTTGAGTTCAAGAACAACGTAAAGAAGGCCTGGTGGAGAAAATTCGTGCAGGAATCGAAATACAATGTCGGCCTTGATGCGGCAATACTGATGAATCCGCAGACATGGGTAGCATCAGGTCATGTCGGAGGTTTCGCAGACCCTCTGATTGACTGCAAAAGCTGCAAGTCAAGATACAGAGCAGATCAGCTTATAGAAGGATGGCTCAAGGATCAGGGTATCGATGACATTTCTGTAGACGGATGGTCAAACGAGAAGCTTGAAAGTTTCATACAGGAAAAAGGCATCCCGTGTCCTGAGTGCGGCAAGGTTGACTATACAGGAATAAGACAGTTCAATCTGATGTTCAAGACATTTCAGGGCGTTACTGAAGATTCCAAGTCAGAGATTTTCCTGAGACCTGAAACTGCTCAGGGCATTTTTGTCAATTTCAAAAGCGTGCAGAGAACTTCGCGAAAAAAGATTCCTTTTGGAATAGCACAGATAGGCAAATCATTCAGAAATGAAATCACTCCGGGAAATTTCACTTTCAGAACCAGAGAATTTGAACAGATGGAACTTGAATTCTTCTGTGCACCCGGAACTGACCTTGAATGGTTCAGCTACTGGAAGGAATATTGTGTGAATTTCCTCAAATCCCTCGGAATGAAGGAAGAAAATATCAAGCTTCGGGATCATGAGAAGGAAGAACTGTCCCATTACAGCAATGCGACTACTGATATCGAATACAGGTTCCCGTTCGGATGGGGAGAACTGTGGGGTATTGCTGACAGAACAGATTTCGATCTGAAGCAGCACATGGAGCATTCAGGTCAGGATATGAGCTATATGGATCCTGAAACAAATGAGAAATACGTTCCGTACTGCATAGAACCGTCTCTGGGAGCTGATCGTGTGGCACTGGCATTCCTGACAGATGCCTACGATGAGGAAGTGCTGACAGATTCAAAGGGAAAGGAAGATGTCAGAACTGTTCTGAGGCTGCATCCTGCACTGGCACCTTTCAAAGCGGCCGTTCTGCCGCTGGCCAAGAAACTCGCACCTGTAGCGGAGCCTATATATGAAGAATTATCAAAGCATTTCATGGTGGACTATGATGTTACGGGTTCCATAGGCAAGAGATACAGAAGAGAAGATGAGATCGGAACTCCTTTCTCAATATGTGTCGATTTTGATACTGAGACAGATGGCTGTGTGACTATAAGAGACAGAGACACGATGGAACAGATTCGAATACCTGTTGATCAGGTTAAAGAATATATAGAACAAAGGTTGGTATTCTAACTAAAAAACGAGGAGTGTATATGTAAAATGAAAAAATTTGTTTACTCATTTAACGAAGGTTCAAAAGACATGAGAGACCTGCTTGGCGGCAAAGGTGCAAACCTGGCGGAAATGACAAAGATCGGCCTTCCGGTGCCTTTTGGATTCACTGTAACAACTGAAGCGTGCAACAGATATTACGAAGAAAATCAGACTATCGCAGATGATATCGTTGCATCGATTTTTGAAAAACTCGAAGAGCTTGAGAATGTTACAGGAAAGAAGTTCGGAAGCGTTGAAAATCCGCTGCTGGTATCTGTTCGCTCAGGAGCAAAGATTTCAATGCCTGGCATGATGGATACAATTCTGAACCTCGGTCTTAATGACGAAACAGTTGAAGGTTTATCAGCACTTACTGAGAACCCTCGTTTCGCATATGACAGCTACAGAAGATTCATCCAGATGTTCGGCGATGTAGTAATGGAAATTTCCAAAACCAAGTTCGATGCTATATTCGATGCTAAGAAGGATGAAAAAGGTTACCAGTATGATGTAGATCTCACTACTGAAGACCTGAAGGATATCATTGTAGGATATAAAGCTCTGGTTAAAGAAGAGATGGGAAGGGATTTTCCTCAGGATCCGAAAGATCAGCTGATGGAAGCGGTAATGGCCGTATTCAGATCATGGAATAATGACAGAGCAATCCTTTACAGAAAACTCAATGAAATTCCGGACAGCATCGGTACTGCTGTAAACGTACAGTCAATGGTATTCGGTAATATGGGTAATACTTCCGGAACAGGAGTAGCGTTCACGAGAAATGCTGCAAATGGTGAAAAGGCATTATTCGGAGAATTCCTGGTAAATGCTCAGGGCGAAGACGTTGTAGCCGGAATCAGAACACCTCAGCCTATTTCAGAGATGGCCGATGCTTTCCCTGAAGTATATAAAGAATTCGTAAGAATCGCAGAACTCCTTGAAAACCATTACAAGGATATGCAGGATATGGAATTCACAGTAGAAAGAGAAAAACTCTTCATGCTGCAGACAAGAAACGGAAAGAGAACAGCTTCTGCTGCCGTTAAAATTGCAGTGGATATGGAAGCAGAAGGTCTTATCGATAAGGAAACTGCAGTAATGAGAATAGAACCTGCCCAGATCGCTCAGCTTCTTCACCCTATGTTTGATGCCGATGAACTGGCCGCAGCTCAGAAACTGACAAAGGGTCTTCCTGCATCACCTGGAGCTGCAACAGGTAAGATTTACTTCAATGCATCAGATGCTGAAGCTGCAGCTGCAAACGGTGAAAAGGTTATTCTGGTAAGACTCGAAACATCACCTGAAGATCTGGCCGGTATGGTGGCTGCAGAAGGTATCCTTACAGCAAGAGGCGGAATGACTTCACATGCTGCAGTAGTTGCCAGAGGAATGGGTAAGTGCTGCGTATCAGGATGCTCAGAAATTAAAGTTGAAGAAGATGCCAAGAAGCTGACAATCGGCGGTGAAGTATTCACAGAAGGAGATTACATTTCACTTGACGGTACTGCAGGTGAAGTACTTAAAGGACAGGTTAAGACTGTACCACCTGAATTATCAGGAGATTTCGGCAAGATCATGGCATGGGCTGATGAAATCAGAACTCTCAAGGTAAGAACAAATGCTGATAATCCAAGAGACGCTAAACAGGCTGTTGACTTTGGAGCAGAAGGTATCGGTCTGTGCAGAACAGAGCATATGTTCTTCGAAGAAGAAAGAATTCCTGCTATCAGAAGAATGATTATGTCAGATACAGAAGAAGAAAGAAGAGAAGCTCTGAAATTCCTGTTACCATATCAGAAGAGCGATTTCAAGGGAATCTACGAAGCTATGGGTGACAGACCTGTAACTATCAGACTTCTGGATCCACCTCTTCACGAGTTCATTCCGCATACTGATGAAGAACTCCACGAGCTTGCAGATCAGATCAATGTTCCTTATGAAAAGCTTGCCAAGAAGGCCGAAGAACTTCATGAGTTCAACCCTATGCTGGGACACAGAGGATGTCGTCTTGCTGTCACTTATCCTGAAATTGCTGAAATGCAGGCAGAAGCAATCCTTATGGCTGCAATAGAAGTGAGAAAGGAAAAGGGACTTGATATCGTTCCTGAAATCATGATTCCGCTTGTAGGTCTTGTTAAGGAACTGGCAGATGTCAAGGCAACAGTTGTTAAGACTGTAGAAGCAGTTATGGAAAGAGAAGGAGTTAAGTTCGATTACCTCATCGGTACTATGATCGAAATTCCAAGAGCAGCTCTTACTGCTGATGAAATTGCTCAGGAAGCTGAATTCTTCTCATTTGGTACTAACGACCTGACACAGATGACATTCGGATTCTCAAGAGATGATACAGGCAAAATCATCAAAGAATACAGAGACAAGGGAATATTTGAGGACGATCCGTTCCAGAGCATTGATCAGACTGGCGTAGGTAAACTTGTTAAAATGGCAGTCGATCTTGGTAAGCAGACCAGACCTAATATAAAGCTTGGAATCTGCGGAGAACACGGCGGAGATCCTAAGTCAATCGAATTCTGCAATGCAGCAGGTTTACAGTACGTATCGTGCTCACCATTCAGAGTTCCTATTGCAAGACTTGCTGCAGCACAGGCTGCAATCAAGCAGAAATAAATTATATAAATCAATAGAACAGAAGAAGCCCTTCGTCATAACGTCGGAGGGCTTTTAAAACAGAGCAGATTAATGCATAAAAAATAATCGGAGGAAGTAATAAATTATGAGTCAGGATGTAATTGCAAAAATTGCAGGCGAAGAGTTAACACAGGAGGATTTCAATAACTTTTTAAAGAAAATTCCGCCAGAACAGAGAGCATATGCTGAGAATCCACAGACAAAGGATATGATTATGGATCAGTTCTATGCCATGTATCTGTTTGCACAGCTCGGACGTGATGAAAAGCTGGATGAAACAGAAGAATACAAAACTCTTCTGAATGAAATGAAAAGAGAACTTCTGTCACAGCTGGCTATGGCTAAGACTGCAGAAGGTGTGACAGTTTCAGATGATGAAATCAAAAAGTTCTACGATGCTAACAAATTAATGTTCGGCAAGGGAGAAGCGGTACAGGCTAAGCATATTCTGGTAGATGAAGAAGCTGATGCAAATGAAATCAAAGCGTCGATTGAAAACGGAAAAATCACATTTGAAGAGGCTGCAAAGGCTCATTCAAAATGTCCATCAAAGGAAGCCGGTGGAGATCTTGGAAGATTTGAAAGAGGTCAGATGGTACTTCCGTTTGAAGAAGCTGCATTTGCCGCTGAAATCGGGGCAATTACAGGCCCTGTAAAAACTAATTTCGGATACCATCTCATAAAGGTTGAAGAAAAATTTGATGCAGAGTCAAAGTCGTTTGACGATATGAAAGGCGAAATAAAAAATCAGCTGCTTCAGCAGAAAATCGGTACCGTATTTAACAAAAAGCTTGATGAGCTTAAAGCGAAATACATAGAAAAATAGTATACAAAAACAGTATACAAAAACCCGACAGTGTTCGGGTTTTTTTGTATGAAACAATCTGAATTCTCCACCGAATTTACAAAACAGCATGTTATAATAATTGTCATTATTAGATTTAGCGATTGGATTAAAGTCTATAAGCAGTAAAAATCAGGAGAATAGATGAAGAAATTAATTACAGAATCGTTAGAGTATCCAAATGGTGCAATGTATGAAGAAGTGTATAAAGCTGCAAAAAAGAAACCGGATGTTTCAGCATATGAGTTTCAGGGCAGGAAGACGAAATACCGTGATTTTGTGAGAAAAATCGAAAGAACTGCGGCTAGTTTCAGTGCAATTGGAATAAAAACAGGAGACAGGGTGACCATATGCATGCCTAATACACCTCAGGCGGTAGACAGCTTTTATGCACTGAACAGGATAGGTGCAGTTCCTGCAATGATACATCCTCTTTCTGCAGTTGAGGAGATAAAGTTTTATCTCACAGAAACAAAGAGCAAGGCAATTGTAACACTTGACATATTTTATGAAAAAATCAGGAAAGCGGCAGAACTGGCGGATTTACCTGTAACGATTATTGTTGCGTCCATTAAGGATGAACTGCCGTTTCCTAAAAATATGTTATATCCTTTAACGGTAAAAAACAAGCCCGCTATTGATCGCAGAACTGAGAATACTATAAAATGGGCAGAGTTTATCAGGGAAGGGAAAAAACTTACCCAGCTGCCTGAAAGAAATGCCAGGTTTGATGATGATGCCGTTATATTGTTCAGTGGAGGAACTACCGGAAAAACAAAGGGTATATTACTGACAAATATGAACATAAATGCCCTCGCACTGCAGACAGGAGCTGCAGCGGGTTTTTCGCTGGATGGTCTCCGAATGCTGTCAGTGATGCCTCTGTTTCACGGATTCGGTCTGGGAATCGGGATACACACACCGCTTATCCATGGAGGAACATGTATACTTGTTCCTCAGTTTTCAGTAAAGACATATGCAGATCTTATCAAGAAAGAAAAACCGAATGTGCTGCCGGGTGTGCCCACATTATTTGAGGCTCTGCTGCGTACCAGAGGTCTGCAGGGTTTTGACATGTCATTTATCAGAGGAATGTTCTGCGGAGGAGATTCACTGTCAATCGAGCTGAAGAGAAAAGTCGATGCATTTCTCAGGGAGCATAATGCATCGATACAGATCCGTGAAGGATATGGAACAACAGAGTGCGTTACAGCAAGCTGTCTGACACCGTACGACTATTACAAAGAAGGAAGCATAGGTGTGCCTTTTCCGGATACTTACTATAAAATAGTAAAACCGGGTACTAATGAGAAGCTGCCGCCGAACCATGACGGTGAAATATGCATCAGCGGTCCTTCGGTAATGAAAGGGTATCTGGACAATCCTGAGGAAACTGCTGAAACCTTGAGAAATCACGGTGACGGCAGGATATGGCTCCATACAGGAGATCTGGGAATGATGGATGAAGAAGGTTTTATCTATTTCAAGCAGAGGCTCAAGAGGATAATAATCGTTTCCGGATTCAATGTATACCCGTCGCAGGTGGAAAATGCCATAGATGTACATCCTGATGTAATGTATTCGTGTGCCGTAGGTGTTCCCGATGAATATAAGATGCACAAGGTTAAAGCCTTTGTTGTCCTCAGAAGCGGTGTTGAACCGGATGACAGGATACGTGAAGAGATACTTGAAAACTGCAGGAGGAAGGTATTCAGATATGCTGTTCCTTATGAAATAGAATTCAGGGACGAGCTGCCGAAGACACTTGTCGGAAAAGTAGCTTACAGAGTACTGGAAGAAGAAATAAATGAAACATTGAAAACCAGCAGGAGTTAACGAATGGGTAAAAAAAGAGGAGACAGAAAAGATGGCAGATGGATAAGGGATATCGACGGATTTCATTTCATAATGCCTTATCTTATGCCAAACCGATGCGACTCGGAAGTATATATTGAGGAACTTATCGATGTTACTGAAATGGTTAAGTATATAGAGGCTCATAACAGCGTGAACAAGGAATTCAGGCTTACACCGTTTCATGTTATCACTGCTGCCGTAGGAAAGATAATATATCACAGACCATATCTGAACAGGTTTGTTGCAGGCAGGAGGCTTTATCAGCGAAATAAAATCACTCTTGCTTTTGTAGTCAAACGCAGGTTCAATGATGAAGCGGAGGAATCACTTCTTGTGACTGAAATCAAGGAAGATACGACTCTGGAACAGATAAGTCGGCGTATAGCAGGAGATGCACAGACTATAAGAAAAGAAGGGGGTAATGATATAAATGATCTGCTTGATAAGCTGTCAAAGCTTCCAAGATGGCTGATGCGCCTTGCCATGTGCGTGTTCAGATTTCTGGATTTTCATGGATGGATGCCAGAAAGCATATGCCGGGGTGACAGCAATTATGCGTCTGTGCTTCTGTCAAATCTGGGAAGTATTAAATGCAATGTAGTTTATCACCATCTGAACAATTACGGTACAAATTCAATTGTTATCACAATCGGCAGAATACATAAGGAACTGATGGCAGATGATGATGGGAATACATCAGTGAGGGATGTAGTTGCTATAGGAGCAACAGCTGATGAAAGGATAGCAGACGGTTTCTATTTTGCCAGATCCATCAGGATGCTTGAAGAGATCCTCAGAGATCCTCAGCAGCTTGAGAATAAGATGAAAAGTGAAATCAGGCAGAGAACTGTTTAATTTGATTTTGCTCTCCTGATATAGTATACTGATATGGCTTGACATAAAGCGTGATTATGTGGTTTAAGGTTATATTATTTAGGAAGAGGAAAAATGGAAAATAAACTGAATAAAAGGTATGGGCTGATAACAGCGATAACTATGATAGTAGGGACTGTTATCGGCAGCGGTGTTTTTTTCAAGGCTGAGAAAATACTGAACACTACCGGCGGCAATCTGCCTGTCGGTGTAATTGCATGGATAATAGGCGGACTGATAATGGTAGTATGCGCTTATACATTCGCAACAATGGCAACCAAATATGAAAAGGTGAACGGCGTCGTTGACTATGCTGAGGCGATGCTGGGGAAAAAATATGGCTATTATATCGGATGGTTCATGGCTACGATGTATTATCCGGCTATGACATCGGTGCTTGCATGGGTATCATCCAGATATTTCTGTGTGCTGATGGGATGGGATATCACAGGGGGATCATGTATGGTAATAGCAGGATTTCTTCTGGTAGCCAGCTATGCTCTGAATTCCCTTTCTCCGGTGCTGGCCGGCAGATTCCAGGTATCAACTACAGTGATCAAGATGATACCACTTCTGCTGATGGCTGTTGTAGGAACTGTGAAAGGGCTGAGCAGCGGACTGATTATCAGCAATTTTACGGAGGTTGCTGTGCCGGCAGAAGAGATGGGAGGAACAGGAAGCATTCTTTTTACTGCTGTGTGTGCGACTTCATTTGCTTATGAAGGATGGATCATCGCAACGTCTATAAATGCGGAGATAAAAGATGCCAAGAAAACCCTGCCAAAAGCTCTGGTGTTCGGGACGCTGATAGTCATGATAACATATGTGTTCTATTATATCGGGCTTGCCGGTGCTGTAGAAAACCAGGTTCTGATGGAAGGCGGTGAGTCAGGTGCCAGAATAGCTTTTTCCAATGTCTTCTCTTCAGTGGGAGGAACAGCGCTGTTCGTATTTATTGTCATATCTTGTCTTGGGACTCTGAACGGGCTTATGGTAGGCTGCGTGCGCGGGCTTTATGCTGTTGCCATGAGAGATGAAGGACCGAGACCTGAAGTGCTCAGACAGGTGGATCCTGCTGTCAACATGCCGACTAATTCAGCTGTAATGGGAGTGCTTCTATGTGCTGCATGGCTTCTGTATTTTTATGGTGCAAATCTCACAGATGGCTGGTTCGGACCTTTCTGTTTTGACAGCTCCGAGCTGCCGATAATAACGATATATGCATTTTATATTCCGATTTTTATCATGGTAATAAAGAAGGAAAGACAGTGGCATGGTTTCAGAAGGTTTGTGATGCCTGCTGCATCCATTGCCGGATGTCTGATAATGATAGTTGCGGCTTTCGTATCTCACGGAATGGCTGCAGTGTATTTTCTGATTGTTTTTGCTGTTGTGATGGCTGCAGGATGGTTAATAGAAAGAGGCAGGAAGGCGGATGTGTAATACAGAATGGAACGGGCATTTCAGAAATGTCAGTCTGAGAGAGGACGGAATGGCTGTGGTGATAGTGGACCAGAGCCTTCTGCCCGGGAAAACAGAATATCTGGAACTTGAAGAACCTTCGCAGATGTATGATGCAATACTCAACCTCAGGGTAAGGGGAGCTCCTGCCATAGGAATATGTGCAGCATACTGCATGAGCGTTCTCGCTTCACGTATGCTTTATGGAAGTATCAGCAGCGGCAGTATGACATCTGATGAATATCTTGAAAAACTCATTGAATATGGAGAATATCTCAAGTCTTCCCGTCCGACTGCAGTCAATCTGTCATGGGCGGTAGACAGAGTGCTTGATGCAGCAGTTCCAGCAATTAAGGAAGATAGGGACAATTATGAGGCGGCAGCTGCGGTGAGGAATGAAGCTATCAGGATACATGAGGAGGATATGGAAATGTGCAGGGCGATATCAGAATACGGTCTTGAACTCATCAAGCCGGGAGACGGTATCCTGACACATTGTAATGCCGGTCCTCTGGCAACATCGAAATACGGCACCGCATTAGGTCCGATACTTCTTGGCAGAGAACGAGGCATTGAATTCAGAGTTTTTGCTGATGAGACACGACCTCTGCTGCAGGGAGCAAGACTTACAGCATATGAACTCTATAATGCAGGTGTTGATGTTACACTGATATGTGATAATATGGCATCAATGGTGATGAAAAACGGGTGGATACAGGCATGCTTTGTAGGGTGCGACAGAATTGCAGCTAACGGGGATACTGCAAATAAAATAGGAACATCAGGAGTTGCTGTGCTTGCAGCGCATTACGGAGTCCCATTTTATGTGTTGGGGCCTACATCCACTATTGATATGAATTGCGCTTCAGGTGATGATATTCCTATTGAACAGAGAAGGCCGGAGGAAATAATAGAAAAATTCTATGCAGAACCGATGGCTCCGGAGGGTGTGAAATGTTTCAATCCTGCATTTGATGTGACTGATCATGAATTGATATCAGCTATAGTAACAGAAAAGGGCATATGCAGACCTCCATATGAAACAAGTCTTAGACTTGTGACTGAAAAATAATCATATCTTCCCCCACAATAACGATGCTTCCCCATGGAAGCTCGCACATATCACCATAGCTTTTTCTGAAAAAGCCGGTACTCTGAAACGAAGGGACGAGTACCGCTTTTATTTTTCCGCTTTTTCTGTCAAACAGCATTTCTGCGTCCCATAACTGACCATGATTGCAGCCTGTTGAAAGATCAACGATTTCTTTGTTTCCAACTTCACTTAACCGCATAACAGCCTCCTTTTTTGCAGATAATAGTAATAATATTAATAGAGAGAGGAAAATATGAACGTGAAAGAACAGGAAAACGAAAAAAAGACTGCTGCTGATGAAGAAGGTGCAAGAGATCTGATAAAGGAACTGGGGCTTTTAGCAACGGGAACGGATTTTGAGAGCGACATTCAGTATATCAACATTATCGGGAGTATAGAGGGCCATAATGTACTTCCGGCAGATAATAAAACTACAAAGTATGAGCATCTGATACCTCAGCTGATTGCAGTAGAGGAAAATCCGAAGCTTAAAGGGCTTCTTGTCATTCTTAACACCGTAGGGGGTGATGTCGAAGCTGGCCTGGCTCTGGCCGAAATGATTTCAACTTTGTCCAAACCAACGGTATCACTGGTGCTGGGAGGAGGTCACAGTATAGGAATTCCCCTTGCAGCAGCCACCGATTATTCTTTTATTGCAGGAACGGCTACAATGACACTTCATCCGATAAGAACAACAGGACTTGTTATAACATCTGAAACAACTTTTGATTATATGAGAAAAACACAGGAAAGAGTAATTGATTTTATTGCGGAACATTCAAAAGCTCAGAAAGAGAGGATTACTGAACTGATGAACTGCAGTGACAATATTTCGAACGATGTGGGTACTATACTTTTCGGCAGAGAAGCAGTAGAAGCAGGAATTATAGATGAAGTGGGAGGTGTTTCCCAGGCAATCAGCGAGCTGAGAAGAAGGATAAAAGAATCATAATATGGTAAAATAAGGATTTAATTACAGAAAATGTTTGACAACGATGCGCCTGTATGTTACTTTATTAAAAAGGAAAAAATTTCTATTTTAATCAGAATATAGAAAGAAGGCGTGCGTATGGATAATATTTCGATTGCTATTGTAACCGATGATAAAATGTATGGCAAGGCACTGGGGGTTGCCATACTGAATATATGTGGGACTGTTTTTCTCAAAATATGCAGCTGGGAGGAATTTCTGCAAGAAAGGAACAGGTTTTATGAGAAGGATTCATCAGGCGTGTTCAGCAACAGATTTGATATAATTTTATGGGATGGAGAGGCAGATGATGAGTCATACGGGGGAAAAATCATACTTCTGACTGCAGATCCGGTCAGAGCCGTAAGAAATTATCAGGAGAAAAAGTTCAGCCTTTATAAATATACATCGGCACAGACGATGGTGTCCGCAATATTTGACATTTACAGTTTCCTGACAGGGCGCAGAGCTGTTAACATCAGGAAGAATAAAGTGCGCATGATTACCTTCGCATCATGTGCAGGAGGAACAGGATGTACAGCTGTTGCAATGTCTGTAGGTCAGGAACTGTGCAGATTTCAGGGAAAACGTGTTCTGTACGTATCTTTTGAGGAAATCGAATCCACCGGAGTATATATAAGCAGCCCGGCAGGGGTCAAGGGGGCAGGTGTTTATCTGTATCATCTGTTCAGGAATAAAAAGGGAAATCCGTTTATGGAAAGCTATACAGTCCATGATGATTTCGGTATTGAAGCCTTCGCGCCTACAGCAGGACGAAATCCGTTGAGAAATCTTGATCAGAATGAATTCTGTATTTTTATTGCATCACTTATTGACTGCGGCAGATATGATGTGATTATTACGGATGTCGGAAACTGTCTGTCAGAAGCTGGGATAACCTGCCTGGACATGACAGAAAAAGTATGTCTGGTATCTTCACGGGAAGCAGGAGAAACGCGTGAAATACAGTATCTGCAGCATCTGATATGCTGCTGCGGAGAGGGTATTATGGATAAAATAATCAAAGCAGAAAACAAGGTGACAGACAGGGAGTACAGACAGAAACAGCCCCAGACGGGTAATAATATGATAGAAACTGAAGTGAAAATAAGCAGGTTTAAAGAAATGAGCCAAAGTGGAGGACTAAGCCGCGTTATTCTTGAGGACAGGTTTGGTGACGATATCAAAATTCTTACAGAAAAAATAATGGAACCATCTGGAGAAGTCGTTGTGGGCTGACATGAAATCAGTCTTTTATACTTCGGGATTTTATGCTCTGAAAGCACTTGCTTTCAGAGCATTTTTGGTTGCTGAAGATACTTGTGTTCTGTATACTTTTTGTTTTTTGTCGCAAAATTGTACTTTATTTTTTGTCGTAAAAGACAGTTAGCTAGGCAGTAATTTCAGAATAAAAAACAGCATAATGTGAAACAATTTCTGTAAAGGTTGAATTTTGTTGAAAGCGTGCATATATATTCGGCATGTAGTGTATAACAATACAATATGCAACATTGTTATAATTCGGAATTTAGTGAAAATTGCAAAGTTTCCAAAAGGCTTTGTTATCTGAAATCAGTTTAACATATATATGTAGGAATTATTCATTTTTTAATATCCGAATACAAAGTAGAAAGGAGGGTCGCATATGCAGGATGTTATTGACAAAATCAGATCTGCTGAAAAGAGTGGGGATGAAATCAGAGGACAGGCAGAGAAAGAAGCAGAAGCTATGCTGTCACAGGAAAAAGTGAACGGCAGAAAGCATATCGATGAAACAGTTGCCGCTGCCGGTAAAAGAGCCGGCGATATCATAGAACAGGCTGAAAAAAAGGCAGAAGCTTCTGCTGAAGAGAAAATTGCAGCTGAAGAGAAGGAAGCAGAAGAGATTTTGAAAATTGCTGAAAGCAGAATGGACAGTGCTGTATCGGAAATCGTAGAAAGGATAGTGAATGATATATGATTGAGAAAATGGAAAAATTGTATATCTACAGTATCAGAAACCAGTCTGCAGATATTATGGAAGAGGTACTGAAATGCGGTGTGGTGCAGACGGAACAGACACTGTCGATGCTTCCCGAAGACACAGCTAAAGTGTTGGCTCCGGGAGAAAGTCTGGATCTCTCCGGTGAAGAAGCTTTGATGGAACGTATCCAGGAGAGCATGGCAGCAATCAGGCCTTTCAGCCATAAAAAGGGACTTTTTTCAAAACGCACTGAGGTGTCCTATGAAGATCTGACAGATGATCAGATTCTGGTGGATACATTGGAAGTGTGTGATGAAATAGAGTCCGTGGTCAGAGAAATCAGCGATAAGAACAAGGAACTCAGAAATATTGAGTTCAGGAGGGCTTCATATCTGCCATGGAAGTCGATGGAGCTGGCGGCTGAGGACATGGAGACAGAAACCTGCGGAACATCATGTTATATTCTTCAGGAACCGAGAACTATAGAGGATATCAGGGCTGCTGCAGCCGAGAAAGATATCGCAATGTATGCAGAAGAGGTGTGCTCTGAGAAAGAAAATCATTACATTGCCGTGATTTTCTACAAAAGAGATGAGAGGAAAGCTAAGGAAGCCATCAGCGTCTTCGGAGCCAGAGAATTTTCTGTTGACGGTATGAAAGGAACCTTCTGCGATAATATTTCTCTTTGTGATTCAGAGATAAGCAGACTCAGGGCAGAAATCGAGCTTAAAGAGAAATCTCTTGAACAGATGGCTGACAGGATGGATGGTCTTCAGATGGCCAGTGATGCCATTAAGGTTAGAATGCAGGCATTATCGGGACAGGAAAACTTCATGCACACTGATAAGGTGGATATAATTTCAGGATGGATACCATCTGAAAGCAGAGAGGCGCTCAGCGGGAGGCTGGAGAAATTTGACTGTTACTGTGAATATGCTGAACCAGACGAAGATGAGGATTTTCCTGTTAAGATTAAAAACAGCAGAATCGTAGAGCCTTTCGGAGCTATAACAGAGATGTACTCGCTGCCGAACCCTCACAGTATTGACACCAACTGGGCCATCGGATTGTTCTTTTTTATCTTTTTCGGTATGATGCTTTCTGATGCAGGGTATGGACTGATACTGACATTAGGCGGATTACTAGGTGCCAAATACCTTGATGTGGGAGACGGAATGAAGCGTCTTATGAGAATGATAGGTATAGCAGGTATATCTACGATATTCTGGGGTGCTCTGTATGGAAGCTGGTTCGGTGACGTAGTTCCTACTGTTGCTGAAACCTTCTTCGGCAAGTCAGTCGAGATACCTATGCTGATAGATCCTTTGAATGAACCTATGAAGGTTCTGATAATGTCATGTATTTTCGGTGTTATACATCTGTTTGTGGGCATGGGCATCAAAGCATACATCATGATCAGGCGGGGAGATATTCTGGGGGCTGTATTTGATGTGGGTCTCTGGTATGTATTCCTGATAGGGCTGCCGATGCTTCTGGCACCTGGAGTTTTCGGAACTGTCGGTAAAGTGATGTCAATTGTCGGAGCTGCAGGACTGGTGCTGACGCAGGGAAGACATAAACCGACGGTGATAGGTAAGATCACTTCCGGAGTAATGAGTCTGTATGATGTTACAAGCTATTTCTCGGATGTTCTGTCCTATTCAAGAATTCTGGCACTGGGGCTTGCGACAGGTGTTATAGCAAGCGTTGTCAACATACTTGCCTCGATGGCAGGAAATAATATCATCGGAATTATTCTGTTTATAGTAATATTTATTTTCGGTCATCTGCTGAATCTGGCAATAAATGCTCTGGGTGCATATGTGCATTCGGCCAGACTGCAGTATGTGGAATTTTTCGGTAAATATTATGAAGGCGGCGGAGTGAAATTCAATCCGCTTAAAATAAAGACTAAGTATGTGAAAGTAACGGAGGAAAAATAAAATGGAAACTTTTTCAACATTATTTACAAATGGTAATTTCTATGCATATCTGGGCGTAGCTATAGCGGTAGTGTTAGGCGGTATGGGTTCTGCTAAAGGTGTAGGTATTGTAGGTGAGGCTGCATCGGGAGTTCTGAGTGAAGATCCTGAGAAATTCGGTCAATGTCTTGTGCTTCAGGCTCTTCCGGGCACTCAGGGAATATACGGGTTCCTGATAGGATTTATCATTATGCTCAACACCGGAATGATGGGAGGCGATGTTCAGCTTTCAGTAGGGACAGGTGCCGCTATTCTGGTTGCATCTCTGCCGGTAGGAATCGTAGGACTGATATCAGGTATTCATCAGGGCAGAGTATCAGCAGCAGGTATCAAGGTAATAGCCAAAAAGCCTGATCAGGTATCAAAACCGATGGTATCGGCTGCGCTTGTAGAGACTTATGCTATACTGGCATTCCTTATTTCAATGCTTCTTATCTTTAATATCAAAATGTAGGACAGATAAACTGACGGAGGCAGAACAATGGAAAGTGTTTCAAAGATACTGGATGCGATTTCTGCAGAGAGCAGAGCTGCCGCTGACAGAATCCTGGAAAACGGCAGAAATAATGCCGCTGAGATGAGGAAGCTATCTGACAGAGAAGCTCAGCTCGCAGAAGAAAGGATAATAGCGGAAGCAGAGAAAACGGCAGGAGAAATCAGACAGCGAAGTATCTCACAGGCAGGAATAGAAAGCAGAAATATCAGGCTTAAGGCAAAACGTGAGGCTCTGACTCAGGCTTTTGACAAAGCAGGTGAGAGGCTTGCAGGACTTGCGGCAGATCAGAAAAAAGAATTGTATCAGAGACTGATATTAAAATACAGCAGCAGCAGAGAGGTAAATATACAGCTTAATGAAGCGGATAAAAAAGCTTTTGGCAGCAGAATGAAAGCTGACGGCATTAAGGTAAGAGTGGATGATGAGGCCGGAAGCTTCTCCGGCGGGCTGATAATCAGAGAAAAGGATATAGAAACAAACTGCACTTTTGAAGTGATACTGGAGGCAGCCAGAAAAGAAATGGAAACTGAAATTGCAGCTGTGCTCTTTTCATAAGATCAAGGAGGTAATTACTGATGCGATATAAAGATACAGATTACCTGCATGCTGCCGCCAGAGTTGCATACCTGGAAAACCAGCTGATAACAAAGAATGACCTGTTAAAGGCCATAGATGCCGAAAGTGCGAAGGATGCATATCGGCTGCTGTCGGGCAAGCATATTTTCAGAGATCACAGTATGGATGAATATGAGCAGGCCTTCGAGGAGAATCTGGCTGAAACGTACGATCTGGTGGAGGAGATCACCGGATCAATCGGAATTACCAATATGTTCAGATATCCTGTGGATGGGCATAACATGAAGGTAATGATCAAGAGCAGAGCAGCCGGAGGCGACTTCAGCGGGCTTTATAAATACGGAGGTACAGTTGAGCCTGATGTGATGCAGCGTGAATTCAATGAGAAAGACTTCTATCATGTTCCCGATATTCTGGGAGAGGCTGCACTTGAAGCAGCTGATGAACTGGCGAAGACGAGAGATTCACAGATAGTGGATATACTTGTTGACAAAGCGGTGATCGCGCTCATGGGAAAGAAAGCTGCAGAAATAGATTGTGAATGCCTGACGGATTACGTCACGGCAAAGATCGATCTGACAAACATCCGGTCGGCACTGAGGCTTCTCAAGATGAAAAAGGATACCTATACGGCGTCAAAGGTGTTCGCTGAAGGGGGAAGCTTCAGTATAAGAGAGCTGGAGGAAGCATATTCTATGGGATATGACGGTCTCAAAAAGCTTGTCGAAAGGATTCCTCAGTCAGAAAGGATGACAGAAGCTGTAAACCTTGTGAAACAGGGGCAGTCTATAGGTGTTTTCGAACAGCAGGCAGACGGATGCTTCAGAGATCTTTTTGAAAAGGCCAGAATCGTTCCTTTCGGTATAGAGCCTGTGATCACATACCTTTATCTGAAGGATCAGGAAATCAGGGCATGCAGACTCGTGCTGGTATCAAAGCTGTATGATCTGCCAAAAGAAAAAATAGCAGAAAGAGTGAGGTATATCTATGCAGACTAAAATAGCGGTGATAGGTGACAGAGGAAGTGTGCAGGGTTTCAAAGCTGTCGGGTTCGATGTTTTCGAAGCAGAGAAAGATGCTTCTATCGCAGAGCTTGTCAATGACCTTGCAAAAAGTGAATACGGCATCATATTCGTCACAGAGGAACTCATTGCTGTGAATATGGATGTGGTGGAGAAATACAAGGATGATATGCTTCCTGCTATAATTCCCATCCCAGGAAGAAACGGCAGCCTGGGAATAGGGATGGCAAATATACACAAGAATGTAGAGAGAGCCGTAGGTGCTGATATTTTCAACAATTAACAGAAGTAGGTGAGAAAATGGACCATGGACATATAATAAAAATTTCCGGTCCCCTTGTAGTTGCCGAAAACATGAAGAGTGCCAATATGTTTGACGTTGTTCGTGTAGGCGAGCTGGGGCTGATCGGTGAGATAATCGAGATGAGAGGAGATAAAGCTTCCATCCAGGTGTATGAAGAGACGGCAGGTCTCAAAACCGGTGACAAGGTAGTGTCCACCGGCGAACCGCTTTCGGCAGAGCTGGGGCCTGGTATAATGGAAATGATTTTTGACGGCATTCAGAGACCTCTGGAGATTATCAAAGGTAAAACCGGGAGCAATATCGCCAGAGGTGTTGAGGTCACATCCCTCGATCATGAAAAGAAATGGGATTTCGTTCCGGCTGTCAGAAAAGGAGACATGGTAGCAGAGGGGGACATAATCGGAACAGTTGATGAGACGAAGCTTATAGTTCATAAAATCATGATACCTGTCGGAATCCGGGGCGAAATCGTGGAAATCAGCGGAGGCATGCATAAGATTACTGATACCGTAGCCAGAGTGAAGGCTGACGACGGCACGGTAAAGGATGTGATGATGATGCAGAAATGGCCGGTCAGAAAGCAGAGACCGTTTAAGAACAAGCTGTCACCGGAAAAGCCGATGATCACAGGACAGAGAGTAATCGATACACTGTTTCCTATCGTCAGAGGCGGAGCAGCAGCAGTTCCCGGACCTTTCGGCTCAGGCAAGACAGTAGTGCAGCATCAGCTGGCAAAATGGTCTGATGCGGATCTTGTCGTATATGTAGGCTGCGGTGAGCGTGGAAACGAAATGACGGAAGTGCTTATGGAATTCCCTGAGCTTAAGGACCCTCATTCAGGGGAATCCCTCATGAACCGTACAGTACTGATCGCAAACACATCCGATATGCCGGTTGCCGCCCGTGAAGCGTCAATTTATACAGGAATAACCATTGCAGAGTATTTCAGGGATATGGGTTATTCAGTAGCTATAATGGCAGATTCGACGTCAAGATGGGCGGAGGCTCTGAGAGAAATGTCTGGAAGACTTGAAGAAATGCCGGGAGAGGAAGGTTATCCTGCATATCTGACATCAAGGCTTGCTCAGTTCTATGAACGTGCAGGACAGGTGAAATGCCTGGGAAGCGACGACAGAACAGGCACCCTCACCGCCATAGGTGCGGTATCTCCAGCAGGAGGTGACAACTCAGACCCTGTGGTACAGTCCACTTTGCGTATCGTCAAGGTTTTCTGGGGGCTTGACTCCGGACTGGCATACAAGAGGCATTTCCCATCAATAAACTGGCTCACATCATATTCACTTTACAGTGATGACGTGGGTAAATGGATGAACAGAAATATTGCCGATGACTGGACAAAGTGTGTGACTGAAACAAACAAACTGCTTCAGGTGGAATCTGAGCTTGAAGAAATCGTGAAGCTGGTAGGGTATGATTCCCTGTCACCGTCTGACAGGCTTATTCTCGAAGCATCAAGGTCTATCAGAGAGGATTATCTGCAGCAGAATGCTTTTGATGATACAGATGCA
Organism: Clostridiales bacterium; assembly: GCA_022763735.1. Taxonomy (GTDB): domain Bacteria; phylum Bacillota; class Clostridia; order Peptostreptococcales; family Anaerovoracaceae; genus Lentihominibacter. The sequence continues at coordinate 7,112 of JALEQY010000100.1, read as the reverse complement.
TATACATCTCTCAACAAGCAGTACAGGATACTGAAGACTGTGCTCACTTTCTATAATGAATCGGTAAATGCTCTCGAAAAGGGTGTCGATGTGTCGGATATCCTGAAGCTTGAAGTCAGGGAGAGAATCGCCAGAGCAAAGTATGTGAAGGAAGATGAGATCGGAGCATATATAGACGAGACAACGGCACAGCTGACAAAGGATCTTGATGAGCTTATCAGAGAGGAGGTATCTGCATAATGTTAAAGGAATACAAGACAATATCTGAGGTTGCAGGCCCTCTGATGATCGTCAGGGGCGTGGACGGTGTAGCATATGATGAACTGGGAGAGATTGAGCTGCCGGATGGAGAAACCAGGAGATGCAAGGTTCTTGAAGTAAACGGCAATGATGTGGTGGTACAGCTTTTTGAAAATGCTGCAGGTATCAATCTTGAAGAAAGCAAGGTGAGATTCCTGGGTCATGCTCAGCAGCTGGGTGTATCAGAGGATATGCTGGGAAGAGTTTTTTCGGGTATGGGTAAGCCTATCGACGGCGGACCGGAGCTGATTGCTGAGAAAAAGATGGATATAAACGGATTGCCGATGAATCCTTCTGCCAGAGTATACCCGGATGAGTTCATTCAGACCGGTGTTTCAGCCATAGATGGACTGAACACACTGGTAAGAGGACAGAAGCTGCCTATATTCTCAGGCTCAGGTCTGCCTCATGCCAAGCTGGCGGCGCAGATAGCAAGGCAGGCAAAGGTACTCAAGGGTGAATCGAATTTCGCTGTAGTATTCTGTGCCATCGGTATAACCTTTGAAGAATCTGATTATTTTGTTTCCGATTTCAAGGCAACGGGAGCGATAGACAGAACAGTAATGTTCATAAATCTGGCTAACGACCCTGCCATCGAGCGTATTGCTACTCCTCGTATGGCTCTCACTGCCGCTGAATATCTGGCTTTTGAGAAAAACATGCATGTGCTTGTGATACTGACAGATATAACCAACTATGCGGAAGCACTGCGAGAAGTATCGTCAGCGAGAAAGGAAGTGCCGGGAAGAAGAGGATATCCGGGATATCTGTATACAGATCTGGCTACTCTGTATGAGAGAGCAGGCAGGAAGGAGGACAGTGAAGGCTCTATAACTATGATACCTATACTGACAATGCCTGAAGACGACAAGACCCACCCTATTCCCGACCTTACAGGCTATATTACAGAGGGGCAGATCATACTTTCGAGGGAGCTTTTCAGGAAAAATGTAATGCCTCCTATTGATATCCTGCCTTCACTTTCGAGACTGAAGGATAAAGGAATAGGACCAGGTAAAACAAGAGAGGATCATTCGGGTACGATGAACCAGCTTTTTGCGGCATATGCCAGAGGAAAGGATGCCAAGGAGCTGATGACGATACTTGGTGAGGCTGCCTTGTCGGAGACTGATCTGCTTTATGCCAAATTTGCAGAAGAATTCGAGCGGAAATATGTTTCCCAGGGCTTCAGTACCAATAGAGAGATAGATGAGACTCTTGACCTGGGGTGGGAGCTGCTTTCTATCCTGCCGACCAGCGAGCTAAAGCGAATCAAGCCTGAAATGATTGAGAAATACGGCGTGAAAAAGAACGGGTAAGGAGGCTGGAATATGGCAGTTTTACAGGTAAATCCCACCAGAATGGAGCTCTCCAGGCTTAAGAAGCGTCTCGCCACATCCAGAAGAGGACATAAACTTCTCAAGGATAAAAGAGATGATCTGATGAAAAAGTTTCTGGAGCTTATTCGTGAAAACATGGAACTGCGCGTGCAGCTGGAGGACAGAATGGCAGAAGTGTATGAAGGGTTTGTGATTGCCGGGGCATCTATGGATGATGCTGTACTGCAGGAGTCCCTGATGCTGCCGCAGAAGCAGGTCTTCGCAGAGGTGAAAAGCAGAAACGTGATGAGCGTGAATGTGCCGGATTTCAGATTCACTGATGATGGCGACCCGGCAAGGGATATATATCCATATGGATTCGCCTTCACTTCGGGAGAGCTTGATGCATCGGTAGATGCACTTTCTGAGGTGCTGCCTCTGATGCTGCAGCTGGCACAGGCAGAAAAAACCATTCAGCTGCTGGCAGAGGAAATAGAGAAAACCAGAAGAAGGGTGAATGCTCTTGAATATGTGCAGATACCGACGTTGCAGGATACGATCAAAAGTATTACAATGAAGCTGGATGAGAATGAAAGAGGTAATCTGGCAAGACTCATGAAGATCAAGGATATGATGATCGCGCAGCAGCGTGAAGCATCCGGAGAGTGATATGAAACTGGATTTTACAATTGATTCGAATAATTTTGATATGGCAGGAGAGGCCTCAAGCACAGTGAAAAGAACGCTGGCGAAGCTTGGTGTGTCTCCGCCTGCCGTTAAGAGAGCTGCTGTTGCCGAGCTTGATGAGGCGTCATGTATAATAGTTCCTCAGGGAATCAGCATTGAAGAAGCAACATTGGAGAAGGCACGTGAAAAAGATATCGCGGTTCTATCCACAAAGCTTGGAACCTATGAAATCTGCTGGAGGCTGCACGAAGTTCTGTAATGAAATATACTTATGACATGCACATACATTCGGCTCTTTCACCATGTGCTGAGGAAGAGATGACACCGAATAATATAGTGAATATGGCAGTTCTGAACGGCCTTGATATAATCGCTGTCACAGATCATAATTCGGCAGGCAATCTGCAGGCTTTCAAGGAATGCTCAGATCGGAAGGGGATTGTATTTGTGCCTGGAATAGAAGTGGAGTCTGCTGAGGAAGTACATATCGTCTGTCTTTTTGCGGATGTGGAATCTGCATGTATGATGGGTGATGAGGTGAGAAAAAATCTGCTTCCGGCTGAGAACAAACCGGATATATTCGGCACACAGCTTTTTTTTGACAGTGACGACAATGTTACAGGTCAGGAGGATCAGATGCTGCTGTTCGCTTCAGGATTACGATTACAGAATTGCAATTCCTTCGTCGGCATTTTATGGACAGTTCAAGGATGTGAAGTCAAGAAATCATCTGCTGACAGCTCTGAAGCTGATCCAGATAAGATTCCCGAATCTGCTGAAGTATGTCGTAGATTACAGGCCGCCTGTAGAGGTGGTGGCAGGCATAGCCAGGGAAGAGGCGGAGAAGAAATTCCCTGATAAAAAAATCGGAATATTCTATATCGCCCCATGCACATCAGGATGAAGATGTGGAGCAGCTGGAGAGGACCGGTATGACAGGGCTCAGGTGGGCGAATCCGGGAGGTGAAGCCCTGGCTCTTGATACAGACAGGTTCATAGCTGTTGACGGTATAGATGAGGTGATTGATATTTTTGAGCAGGCAGAGTACGACAAGCTGGAAGGAATTGAATTCATTGAAGCGGAAGCCTGCGTAGGCGGGTGCTGCGGAGGATCCCTGACAGTGGAAAACTGCTATTCCGCCAAAACAAATCTAAAGAAAATCGTCGATGAAGCGAAATACAAATACGGAGATACGATAGTCAACAGAAAATTCGATGAAAAAAAATTAGTAAGAAATCGAGCACTTAATTACCGACCTGTGTTAAAATTAGATGAAGACTTGAGTGTTGCCTTAAAAAAGATGGAAGAAATGGGGAAAATCGTTAGTACACTGCCGGGAGTGGACTGCGGCGTATGTGGTGCACCGACATGCAAGGCGTTTGCTGAGGACATCGTGAGAGGTCTGATAACTGAACGTGCATGTATAATTCTCAACCGTACGCGTGGGAGGTAGAAAATGAAAACTCTTGATGAACTTGAAAGAATCACTAAAAAAGAGAAGTCAGAGGGTAAGAAGGTTATTGCAGTCGGTATGGCTACCTGCGGTATAGCTGCAGGTGCAAGACCGGTAATGAACTCCTTTGCAAATGAAATAAGGACAAGAGGAGTGAAAAACGTTGAGCTTAAGATGACGGGATGCATAGGAATGTGCAGCCTGGAACCTATTGCAGAAGTATTTGACGAGGACGGTACCAGAACTATTTATATCAATCTTACAGAAGATAAGGCAGCTCAGATAGTCAAGGAACATATTATCGGAGGTAAGATCTGCAAAGAGTACACTGCCGGATAATTCCGGAGATCTTTGAGTATCATGATGAAATGAATTCTATATCGAATAATATATATAATCTGATCTATATAGCAGTCATAATACTGGGCGGAGTGACCCTCACACTGACTATTATTCTTCGCGCCAAGGAACGGGATCGGCAGCACAGTGCAATATGCATTTTTGCCGGTGCGATATTTGTATATATGCTGACGGATTTCCTGACATATTATTTTCTTGGAGAGGATGCTCCCGGAGATGTTGTTTTCGCACTGATTACATTGTCGGATATTCTGTTCTGCTTCCTTGTAACTGCATGGGTGAATGTCATAGCAGTGCTTATAAGGGCGGAGAATGAGATAGGAATGAAATGGATAATGGTCATGTCTGCCGTCTATATCATCAGCTCGGAGATACTGTCTGTAGAACTGGGAAGATATGATTCCTACGCACTGCTTGTTGAAAACGGTGCAGGCAAAACAGCTCTGCAGATAATAAACGAATTGTATGTCCTGCTGATAATAATTGCAGGAATAAGATGCCTGTATATCCTGGTAAGAAAATATGAGAAGGGCAGCACCCGCAATGCCAGCATGATAATGGTGGTGGTGCTGATAGGATACATGCTGTGGGTTGCATACTGGGATTACAGCACGTGGTACAAGACAGAAGAAAACCTTCTGGATATATATGCTGTTGATCCTCTGATACTGATGTATGCTCTGCTTAACGGATTTTTCATCTATTATTTCTACAAGAAGGATCCTCTGCATATTACAGAATCACAGGTTGCTCCGGAGGATGCTGTTGAGGTGATAGCTGCAAGATATGATCTGACTGAACGGGAAAAAGAAGTGCTGGATCATATCAACAGAGGAAAGAGCAATAAGCAGATAGCTGCAGAACTCTCCATTTCGGAGAATACAGTGAAACGTCACGTCAACAGTATTTTCAGAAAAACCGAAACCCAAAGCCGGCATGAGATAGTGTTCAAGATATCAAATATAAGTACAAATGAGCTTAAATCAGTCAGCAGCAGGTGACAGAAACCATATAGCACGATAATGGCATATAGCCTCGCAGGATAATTTCCTGCGAGGTTTTTCGTTTTATGGCTTTAAGCCTGTTTTGCCGGGTTTATCCGGCGAAACGGATAAACCACCCGCTATGCGGCAATGGCATTAAGTTAACGAAATAGCGAAACCCTCTTATCAAAAATTATTTGATGCGGGGGGGTTTTCTATGCTTGACAACTGCTGCATTTTGTGCGGCCACTTTTATCTGATTATATTCTAATGAGATAAAAGTGGCCCTTGTAAGTAGGAACAATCAACACTATTTGCAAGGAGGCATGGCATGAATATTCAGGAAGTCGTCGAAAGGTTTGATTCTGAGATTATGAGATTGGATAACATCAAGTCAGAATTCTGCATTCATCCAAAAAAAGATTTTACCCGTGACAGGAAAATTTCTTTTGTATCTGCCATAAAATCAATTCTATCGTTTGGAGGCGGAACACTGACGAATGAACTGCTGAAAATCAACAAATTTGCATCGGATGCCCCTACATCATCTGCATTTGTACAACAGCGGGACAAAATATCACCAAAAGCTTTTTCTACACTGTTTTCCATGATCAATCAGGCATTTGACCAGGACAACCGCTACAAAGGATACCGGCTGATGGCAGTTGACGGAAGCCGTATCCATGTACCAACAAATCCACAGGATGCGAATGCATATGTAAAATGTAAAGAAAATGAACGATCACATAGTGAGTTTCATTTGAATGCAATGTTTGACATCCTTCAGAAAGTTTATACTGACGCCATTGTCCAAAAGTATCGTACACAGAATGAAGACAAGGCAATGATAGAAATGATTGAGAGTGCTCCATACACAAAAGCCCTCGTTATCTGCGACAGAGGATATGAATCGTATAACAATATGGCACATTTACAGGAAAGCGGCTGGAAGTATATCATACGCATAAAAGAACCCGGCAGCTATGGAATTGCTGATGGCCTTCAGCTACCAGAATGTGCGATATTTGATTTACCTGTTCATTTGTCCATAACCAGACGAAGAAACAAAGAAACAAAAGAACTGTTAAAAAACAGAAATCGGTATAGGTATATTCCCCCAAAAGTAACATTCGATTATCTTTCTAAGGAATTTAAACGCAACGATTCAGCTGATTTTTTTACCCTGAACTTTAGGGTTGTCAGAATTGAGATAAGTGAAGGTTCATATGAATTGCTCGTAACAAATCTTCCCAAAGAAGAATTCCCGATGGAAGAACTAAAAAAGCTGTATGCCATGAGATGGGATATAGAGACTGCTTTTAGAAATCTAAAATATATAGTTGGTATGCTTGGCTTTCATTCTCGCAAATCAGATTCTGTTATGCAAGAGATTTATGCAAGTCTCATTATGCACAATATGACACAATTCATCTCTAATTGTGTGCAGCTTCATACAAAGGAAAATAAATATGATTACACTATTCGCTTTTCGGTTGCTGCTACAATAGTAAAGAGCCTTTTCCTTGGTGATATTTCGCCACCGAATGCCGAAACACTAATACGCAGAAATGTATCTCCTGTTCGCCCAAACAGGAGTTATTCGCGTAAACCAAGAGCCAAGACTCAAATACAATTCACATATAGAATAGCATAAAAGTGCTGCAAATCACATAGCAAGATAGGCAGAATAGTGACCTGTCTAATTTTTCATGCAAAAAAACTGATGCAGAAGAGAAACATCATGTATTAAAACTTTCTCTTCTGCATGAATTCACTAAAACATTCCACCCTTGAACGTTAACTTAATGCCATTGCCTTCAAAAGGGTGGTTTGCTCAAGGGCTATAAGCCCAAGTAATACCGGCTAGCGTCTCAAGGCGCTAGCTTTTACTTTGTTCAAGCTACATTGCCTTTGCCGCTTTGGCCGCGCCTCAAAGGCGCTCTTTATCTTTTGAATGGGTCTTCGTATTCTTTTACGCTTAATTTATCTATTGCCTGATCGTGTTTTTC
>JALEQY010000099.1 GCA_022763735.1 Clostridiales bacterium | reverse complement strand
TACTGCTTTTCAAGCTTTTTTTTATATGATAAAATCACATAATAGAACAGGAAAGGACAGAATCAGAAAATGAGATTGAATAAATATATAGCTGATGCGGGAATCTGCAGCAGGAGAAAAGCTGATGAACTGATCGCCAATGGGAATGTCAAGCTGAATGGTGCTGTGATAAAAGAGATGGGGTGTACTGTCAGTGAAGGTGATAAGGTGGAAGTCAACGGCAGGCTTATTGAAGCGACGGGTAAGAAGGTGTATGTGGCAGTGAATAAGCCGCTTGGATACATTACCTCTATGGATGATGACCGTGACAGGGCGACGGTAGCGGAACTTGTTGCAGATATACCGGAGAGACTTTTCCCTGTTGGAAGACTGGACTATAATACGACAGGGCTTCTTATAATGACTAATGACGGACAGATGGCTTATACTCTGACCCACCCTAAACATGAGGTGTTCAAAACCTATGTAGCTAAAGTTGAAGGAGTCATATCAGATTCCAGAATCGTCAGACTCAGAAAAGGTGTGGATATCGGTGGCTTCGTGACATCACCGGCACGGGTGAAGGTGATAAAACAGATGCCGAGATATGCTATAGTGGAGATACAGATAAGAGAAGGCAAGAACAGACAGGTCAGGAAAATGTTTGCTGCTGTGGGAAACAGGGTTCAGGAGCTGCAGCGTACGGCAATCGGTGAAATAAGACTCGGCAGGCTGATGGAAGGTCATTACAGGAAACTGACGAAGCAGGAGATAGAATATCTTAAGAGTCTGTAACAAGGATGGTTTTTATAACCGGATAAAATATAAAGGGGACATGCACTTGATATGCATATCCCCTTATTAAATTATTATAATTACTATTTTCTTTTAGCGTCTTTTGGTGTCACACAGATTCCCTTGGCTCTGCAGACAACGATCGGTTCATCAAGAAAATCTGCAGCTGAAGGACTTATATCAGGTCTTGCAGCAACGACTTTTTTTGCAACGAATTCCATAGTTCTTGAAGTGTTTCCCATCTTAGTGATCTCGCCGTAGGCTTCGATGTAGTCACCTGCATATGTAGGTGCCAGAAATTCCACTTCGTCATATCTCAGGAAGAGCCCTTCGTCACCATCAGCCTTGATGAGAAGCTCTGTGGCAACATCTCCGAAAAGATGCACCATGTGGGCTCCGTCTACCAGGCTTCCGCCGTAATGAGCGTCCTTGTGTGACATCCTTAACCTGATTGTAGAAGTAATCTTTTCCATGTTAATTCTCCTTTTTTCATCATAAAAAATAAACCAGCCATACTTAAATATATTGCAAAACGTGTGCCAATACGTTATCATTGAAAAAAGGTACAAGTGAACCGAAATCAGTTCACCAGCGATGGATGAAAAGGGAGAAAAATGAAAAATAACTACGGACTTGAGAGAGTGATATCACCTCCGAAGGTATTCCCAGCATCGGCATGGCAGCTTGATAACAGCAGGGAATTAAAGAATGGAGAGATGAGGATCAGTATCAAACGTATCCACATCGAGGGGACAAGCTTCAGGCAGATATGTCAGGAGGCGAATAATGATGAGGCGGTGATCAAGGAAAAGATAAAGGATATTGTGGCAAAACGGGGGAAAATGCACAATCCTGTCACAGATACAGGAGGCCTGCTGTTCGGCACTATAGATGAAATCTCATCTGATTATAATAATGTCAAGTGCTTCAGTCCCGGGGAGGAGGTTATCTGTAATACTTCACTGGCAGGGATGCCTCTTTATATAGAAAAAATACACACGGTTGACAGAATGTATACTCAGGTGGAGGCAGAGGGATATGCTATTGTACTGCCGGGGACACCGGTAATTAGAAAGCCACGGGATCTGCCGATAGATCTGCTGCTTTTTACATTCAACGAGTCGGGCACTCTTTACAAGGTAAGCAAAGAGGCTGCAGGTAAAAAACGTTTCACCGTGGTGGGCAACAATACCATGATGAATCTGCTTTTTGGATATACAATAAGAAAGGCTGCAGGAGAGGATGCTGAAATTTACTGCATCCTCGATGAAAAGACGGAGCTTGTGCTCGAAGGCGGCAGAATAGAGGAGCTGACAGAAAAAGTGTTCACGAATGTGACATGCCATAACCTGCTGAGACCCGTGGATTGTCTCAGGACGCTGAGAAATTATCCGCCGATGGACATGACGGTCAACTGCGCTGATATCCCGGGTGCTGAAACAGTTAATGTGATGGCGACAAAATCAGGTGGAACGGTGATATTTGCCAATTTTATCAGCAATTATAATATAGCATTATATGTGACCGAATCAATCTCCAGAGACCTGAAGATAAGGTGTGCCGACGGGTACCTTGAAGAATACGATGAATATGATTTTGAGATAGTAAAGGAACTGGCTCCTTATTTTGAAGATGCATCAGTTAAAAAAGAACGCATCAGGAATAGAGAAATGCTGTCGGAAGCTGAAATGGCGATGAGAAGCCGTTATGAACACTTTGATGTATCTCTTGCTGAAGATTTCATAGCAGTAAGCAGAAGCATGCACACCGTCATGAGAGAAATTATGAGTGTTTCCAAGTATGACTGCAATGTGCTGATTACAGGGGAAACCGGTGTAGGTAAAGAAAAAGTCGCAAATATGATACAGAAAAACAGCTCAAGAAAGGTGCAGCCTTTTATTAAGATAAACTGTGCATCCATATCGCCTAATCTGATAGAATCCGAATTCTTCGGATATGAGAAAGGAGCTTTTACAGGAGCAAGTGCTTCAGGTAAAAAAGGTTATTTTGAAGTTGCTGATAATGGTGTGATTTTTCTGGATGAAGTTGGAGAACTGCCCCTTGATATCCAGGCGAAACTACTGCGTGTAATACAGGATGGTGAATTTATCAGGGTTGGAGGAACTGTGCCTGTAAAGACAAATGTCAGAATATTATCAGCAACCAACAGAAATCTGGAGGAGCTGATAGACAGGAAACTGTTCAGAAGAGATCTGTATTACAGACTTAACGTGTTCCCGATAAGAGTACCGCCTCTTAGTGAAAGACGTGATGATATTCCACCGCTGGTTGATCTGTTTATCAGTAAGTATAATAAGAAATTCGGAGTGAACAAGGATATTGATGATGATGCTAGAGAATATCTGCGCAAATGTGAATGGCCCGGAAATATAAGAGAGCTGGAAAATGTGACTCAGAGGCTGATGATAACATGTAAAGATGATATTATCACACTGATGGACGTTATGAAAGAGCTGCACTCTGAGGTGCTTGATATAACTGATTTTGAAATGACTGATGAGCAGAAGGAAGCAGAGGTGATCAACCTGGGGCAGATGGTTGAGTGCTTTGAGAAGGGTATCATAAAATTCGCCTGTGATAAATATGGCTCTACGAGAAAAGCTGCGAAGGCGATAGGGATAAGTCAGACACAGCTTGTAAGAAAGAAAAACAAGTATCAGATTTAATTATTTGGAGCATTTAAAAAATGACTGATTTAAGCGAACCGATAATGCATCGATCATGGAACCGGTTTTGAACTGAAATATGTTCGAAACCGGTTCTTTTTTTATAACTGACTTGCATCATATGCGGATATGGTGGAACTGAATATTCAAATTTCAATGCTGATGTTATTAAATTCTGAATGATTTGCCGCCTGAATTCCGGTGGCACACAATTTGCTATATTATTAGGCAACATGTGGTTAAAGTTTTTTCACAATGATGTGCATAAAACAATAGGAAAATAAATAGTTTTTGAGGAGGAATTAAAAATGAAAAAAGGATGCCCTTACGGAACACACAGAGTTATCGAGCCTAAAGGTGTACTGCCGCAGCCTGCAGACATTATCGACAACACTATGGAAATCTATGACAACGAAGTTCTCATTGACGTAAAGACTTTAAATATTGACTCGGCTTCATTTACAGAGATCGTCAGAAGATCATGCGACGGCAAGAAGCCTGCAGATATCGAAGGCGATGAAACAGAAATGAATAAGGTAAAGGATACTATGAAGGCTATCGTAGCTAAGGCCGGTAAGCATAAGAATCCTTGGACGGGTTCAGGCGGTATGCTCATTGGTACAGTTAAAGAAATCGGACCGGCTTATGTCGGAGATCTGAAAGTGGGAGACAAGATTGCAACATTGGTATCTCTGTCACTGACTCCGCTGGTAATCGAAGAGATCCATGAAATGAGACCGACTATCGATCAGGTTGATATCACAGGGCAGGCTATTCTGTTCCAGAGCGGAATATATGCAGTACTTCCTGACGATATGCCTGAAGGCCTGGCACTTTCAGCACTTGACGTTGCGGGAGCTCCTGCTCAGGCAGCTAAGCTGGCAAAGCCTGGAGATACAATCCTTGTAATCGGAGGAGGCGGCAAATCAGGTCTGCTCTGCCTGTATGAAGCTAAGAAGAGAGCCGGAGTAACAGGCAAGGTTATCTGTGCAGCAGGCTCACAGAAATCCGAGGACAGAGCCAGAAAGCTGGATCTTGCAGATGAATACTTCCATATGGACGCAACAGATGCAGTGGGAATGTACAATAAGATTATGGAACTGACAGACGGCAAGCTCTGCGATGTAGTAATCAACTGCGTAAATATCGAAAATACAGAAATGGCATCAATCCTGTCTTGCAAAGATGACGGAACTGTTTACTTCTTCTCAATGGCTACAAACTTCACTAAGGCAGCTCTTGGTGCAGAGGGTGTAGGCAAAGACGTAAACATGATCGTAGGAAACGGATATACCAAGGGTCATGCAGCAATCACGCTTCAGGTGCTGAGAGAACATGAAGGCCTGAGAAATCTTTTTGCAGAAATGTATGCATAAAACTGAGGTATCCCTTTAATTTCGAAAGGAGACGTTAAATGTCTATTAGAAACTGGAAAGATATTCCGCTATGGAAAGATGTTACTGATGAGCAGTGGAATGACTGGCACTGGCAGGTAAATAACAGGCTTAACACTGTTGACCAGATAAAACAGGTTGTGGACCTGACAGCCGACGAAGAGGCTGACATCGCTAAAGTAATGGACGGATTCAGAGTAGGCATAACACCGTATTATGCATCACTTATGGATCCTGATGATCCGGGATGCCCTGTAAGAAGACAGGCGGTTCCGATTCTGGAGGAAACTCACAGATCAGAAGCAGATATGCTTGATCCTCTCCATGAGGATGAAGATTCCCCGGCACCGGGACTTACCCACAGATATCCGGACAGAGTGCTTTTCCTTATTACAGACCAGTGTTCAATGTACTGCAGGCACTGCACGAGAAGAAGACTGGCAGGAGAAACAGATGGAGCCAGAAGCATGGACGATATCAATGCATGCATTGATTATATCAGAAGAACTCCTGTAGTCAGAGACGTACTTCTTTCAGGTGGTGACTGCCTCTGTGTCGAGGATGACGTGCTTGAATATATTATCAGTGAGCTGAGAAAAATAGAACATGTTGAAATCGTAAGACTTGGCTCCAGAACTCCTGTGGTAATGCCGCAGAGAATAACTGATGATCTGTGCAATATGCTGAAGAAGTATCATCCGATATGGCTGAATACTCACTTTAACCATCCTAAGGAAATGACTCCGGAGGCAATGGAAGCGTGCAGGAAGCTGGCAGATGCGGGCATCCCGCTGGGCAACCAGTCAGTACTTCTGAGAGGTGTCAATGATGATGTACATGTTATGAGAAATCTGATGCATGTTCTGGTTAAGAACAGGGTAAGACCATATTATATTTACCAGTGTGATCTGTCGCTTGGAATCGAGCATTTCAGAACACCTGTATCAAAGGGTATTGAGATAATAGAAGGACTAAGAGGTCATACATCAGGTTATGCAGTTCCGACATTTGTTGTTGATGCTCCGGGAGGCGGCGGCAAGACTCCTGTAATGCCTCAGTACGTGATCTCGCAGACACCTGACAAGATTATTCTGAGGAATTATGAGGGCGTTATTACAACATACACAGAACCTGTGGGACTGCCTCCTCTCAAGTGCAGCTATGAAGGCTGCAAGGATGTGGAGAACTACCACTATGAAGGTGTGGCAGGGCTTGCACAGGGAGAAAGAATGTCCATGGAACCGAACGGACTTCTGAGACATGAAAGAAATAAGAAATAAAGACAGCTGATTGATATAAAGCAGGAAGAGAAATATGTATTTACTTGAGGAACTTTCACAGAAATATAAAACGGTATCAATAGTAGGGATGGCAAAAAATGCCGGCAAGACGACAGCCCTCAATTATCTTATCGAGGAAGCGATGGATGAAGGGATTGTTCTGGGCATTACATCCACAGGCCGTGACGGCGAAAGTACAGATCTGGTGACAGGTACCGACAAGCCCCGCGTATTTCTCGATACGGACACCATAGTATCGGTGCCGGAGAAGCTTTATGAGCTGGCAGATGCAGGACTTGAAATTCTGAAAATGACAGAATACGGATCGTCACTTGGGCGTATCATGCTCTGCAGAGTTGTGACAAGTGGATACGTTCAGGTGGCAGGCCCTGTGATTAACGCCAGCCATGCAAAAATGTGTGAGGAAATGCTCGGATTCGGTGCGGAGCTGATTCTGATCGATGGAGCAATAGATCGAAAATCCATCGCAGCTCCCGAAACATCCGATGCAATAATTCTTTCGACAGGAGCGGTTCTTTCGAGAAGCATGAAGAAGGTAATCGAGGAAACGGCACATACTGTCGGGACTTATCGCCTCCCGCCGCTGGAAGATGGATATGCAAGGGAGCTGATACTTGAGCATTTGTCAGAAGAACAGCTGATGATGATTGACGGTGAGGAAGCAAGGCTCCTGAACAGAAGCACAGGACTGGGAGCAGGCAAATTCCTTGATGGGGAAATAAATGAAAATACCGGGTATATATTTGTACCAGGAGCATTCACTCAGAGTGTAATAGCGGATATCAATCCGAAGAAGCTAAGACAGGTGACATTTGTTCTAAGGGATCCCACCCGAATCTTCATCGATTCCGTATCTTGGAGCCAGCTGAGGAAAAAAGGACTGAAGGTCCAGGTGCTGGAAGGTATTGAGGTTGCGGCCATTACCGTGAACCCATCGGCTCCGGGCGGATATGCTTTTGACCATGAGGAATTATTAAAAGGTGTACAGGAAGCGATTCCGGACATACCGGTGATAGATGTGATGCTGTAAAAAGTGCACGTATTATCTGCAGTACTGTATAGGGGCTGCAAACCGGAAGAATAAGAGAAAGGAAAATTTATGGCTGCAGTAAAACGACTTGCGAACGTTAAAACGAGAAAAGAAACGGGTCTTGATTATGTAGTTTCTGCTGTAAATTTACTTACTCCATTCGGGATAAAGCAGATAAAAGAGCAAAAGCCATTTGTGCCTGGGCAGGAGGAATCTCTCAGAGCAGAGCTTGACAGGGTTCAGGTCATGATGGGTATTGCAGAGAGAAACCCGAAAGAAATAGAATTGCTTCAGGAAACGTTTATGATGATGAAGGATAATACCTTCACTATAGAGAGAAGTGGAAACTCGGTATTATCCGTTGTAGAAATATTTGAAATCAAAAGTCTGCTTCTGCAGATGGAGAAAGTAAGAAGCCTTGCTGATAAACTTTCTGTTCCAGCAGAGTTTATACCAGATGACACGGTGAAACTTCTGGATACTCTGGATCCAGGCAAAGACAGGCTGAATACATTTTATATATATGACGTATTCTCTGAAAAGCTGGGAGAACTCAGGAAAGAGAAAAAGGAAACGGAGAGAGAACTGCGTAAGAAGCAGAAGGCTTTAAGAGAGATCGTGAAGGATAAGTACGGTGTTAATCTCACTCCCAAATTTGAGATTGTGATATCCAAAAGCGATCCTCAGAGTATAAAAATGATTGGTGAGATCACGGAACTTATAAGGTCAGATGAAGATTATATGTCAGTGACCTTCTCGCTGGCACCGACAGAGGGGATGGATGCCTGCATCAGACGTAGTGATGAACTGATGACTCTGATTGAGGAGGAGGAACTGGAGGTGAGAGAATACCTCTCAAAAGAGATATCTTCATATGAGAGAGTGCTTCTGGAAAACTGCGAAAAGCTCGGTAGACTGGACATTACTCTTTCGAAGGCAATTTATGCTGACCGACATGACTGTGTGATGCCTGAGATCGTAAACGAACATGTTATTGAGTTCGAGGATGGCAGAAATTTGCAGGTGGAGGATATTCTGAAAGAAAAGGGGAAGGAATATTGTCCGGTAAGTATAGCATTGGATGATGGGGTTACATGCATTACGGGAGCTAACATGGGAGGAAAAACGGTATCCCTGAAGCTTGTGGGGATGGTGGCTATACTGGCACAGCACGGGTTTTTCGTACCTTGCAGGAGAGCCAGAGTGGGGCTTTCCAATTATATGCAGATACTCATAGGAGACAGTCAGTCCATTGAGAGGGGTTTATCGAGCTTTGGGAGTGAAATGGAGGAGCTCAAGGAAATATTGGATAACGGCAGGGATAGATCTCTGATTCTGATTGATGAGATTGCCAGCGGAACAAACCCGGCAGAGGGGCTGGCTCTGACGAAGAGTCTTGTTGATTACCTGAAGACAAAGGCATATATAACTCTGATAACGACTCATTTTGAAACAGTTACTGAGGATGTCAGTGTGAGAAATATGCAGGTAAAGGGTCTTGCAGGGGCAGATTTCAGCAGGCTGGATAAGGAAATAAGGTATGCCGGCAGAAAAGAGAGAATTGATATCATATCCAGGTATATGGATTATCGTCTCGTATTAGTGGAGGATGCGGCAGAGATTCCGAAGGACGCTCTGAACATTGCCAAAATGCTGGGCATAGACAGGGACATCATAGAGAAGGCAAAGGAATACATGAAGTAAAGGAGAATAAGGATGAAAAGCAAACTTAACCTGGATCCTAAGGTAATTGACAGTGCGCGTTCATGCGCCGGCAGAATTGCTCAGAGTATGCAGGAATTCATCGACAGACATACTACTGTCAGTACAGAACGAACAGTACTGAGACTGCTGGGTGTTGACGGCATAGATGACGTTGAAACCCCGCTGCCCAATGTGGTAATTGATCAGATAAAGGATGCCGGAGGGCTTTCCAGAGGAGTGGCTTACTGGATGGGTAATGCTATGATCCAGACAGGTAAAACTCCTCAGGAAATAGCCGAAGAGATGGCAGCTGGAGCCCTTGATATCACTAAGCTTCCGCTGGCATCTGCAAAGGAGGCAGAAGAAAAAATAATGCCTACAGTTCTCGAAGCTCTGAAAACCATCAGGCAGCAGACAGAAAAACGAAACCATTATCTGGAGACGATAGGCGAAGGCAGGAAGCCTTACCTTTATGTTATCGTAGCAACCGGAAATATATATGAGGACGTTGTACAGGCGCAGGCAGCTGCAAGGCAGGGTGCTGACATAATTGCAGTTATCAGAACTACTGCCCAGTCGCTTCTGGACTATGTTCCATATGGTCCTACAACTGAAGGCTTCGGCGGAACATATGCAACTCAGGAGAATTTCAGAATCATGAGAAAGGCTCTTGATGAGGTGGGTGAAGAGGTAGGCAGATATATCAGACTATGTAATTACTCATCAGGAATGTGCATGCCTGAGATTGCTGCAATGGGTGCTATCGAAAGGCTGGACGTTATGCTCAATGATGCGTTATACGGAATACTTTTCAGAGATATCAACATGCAGAGAACTCTCGTTGATCAGTATTTCTCAAGAGTTATTATAGGATACTGTGATATCATCTTCAACTCTGGAGAAGACAACTATCTTACTACAGATGATGCATTTGAATCGGCGCATACAGTGCTGGCTTCCCAGTTCATCAATGAACAGTTCGCGGTGCTGGCAAACGTTAAGGAAGAACAGATGGGTCTTGGTCATGCATTCGAGATGGATCCTGATATCGAAAACGGATTCCTTTATGAGCTTGCACAGGCAATCATGGCAAGAGAGATTTTCCCTAAGGCTCCTCTCAAATACATGCCTCCGACAAAGTTCATGACAGGCAATATATTCAGAGGCCACATTCAGGATGCTCTTTTCAATCTGATAGCTGTGTGGTCGGGTCAGTCGCTGCAGCTTCTGGGTATGCTGACAGAGGCTATACATACACCGCATATGCATGACAGATATCTCTCTATAGAAAACGCACAGTACATTTTCAATAATGCGAGAGACATCGGTTCTGAAGTGGAATTCAAAGAGGACGGTATCATACAGAAGAGAGCTCAGTTTGTTCTCCAGAAAGCCAACAAGCTGCTACACGAGATAGAAGAGGAAGGTTTGTTCGCAACTATTGAGCAGGGTAAATTTGGTGGTGTCAAGAGAGCCAGAGACGGAGGAAAGGGTCTTGAAGGCGTATGTGTCAAGGATGATGAATACTTCAATCCGTTCATTCCGCTTATGTTGGGAGGTGCTAAGTAATGACTGCATGCAATACAGCTATCGCACAGGTTGACCTGACAAAGGTAAAGCCTTATGGAGATACACTTAATGACGGTATGATGGAGCTGACATTCACTCTGCCTGTTCCTTTCGGAGAAGAGGGAAGTGAAGCGGCTAAGATACTGGCAAAGAAAATGGGTCTTGATGAACCGAATGTAGTTTATTCAAAGAACATGACCGACGGATACACTTTCTTCGTGGTTTACGGGAAATGTCAGCATACAGTTGATTATACAACCATCAAGGTTACAAAGGTTGAAGTTGATGTTATGGACAGACTGGAATGCGGGCAGTATATCAAGGATAACATCGGCAGAGAGGTTGTCATAGTAGGAGCTTCCACAGGCACGGATGCCCACACAGTAGGTATAGATGCTATCATGAACATGAAGGGCTTCCATGGTCACTTCGGACTTGAAAGATACGAGGGAATCAATGCCATAAACATGGGCAGCCAGGTTCCTAACGAGGTCCTTATTCAGAAAGCCAAGGAAGTGAATGCAGATGCAATCCTGGTATCACAGACCGTAACACAGAAGGATGTACATATCCATAATCTCACTAATATGGTTGAACTGCTAGAAGCAGAAGGCCTTAGAGATAAAGTGATTCTTGTCTGCGGAGGTCCGAGAATTTCACATGAGCTTGCTCAGGAGCTGGGATATGATGCCGGCTTTGGAGCACATACTTATGCAGAGCATGTTGCATCTTTCGTGCTTACGGAAATCGTAAACAGGAAGATGGTTTAGGGAAAGGAGGAATCGTGAAATGATTCGCAAAATCATGACAGCTGATGAAGCGGTTGCAGATATCCATGATGGTGCCAGTGTAATGGTAGGCGGATTTCTGGGGACAGGAACTCCGGAGATTCTTATGGATGCTCTGGTTCGCAAAGGGGTTAAACATCTTACTATAATATGCAACGACGGAGGCCTTCCTGCCAAGGACGGCAAGCCTGCCAGAGGAGTAGGCAAGCTTCTGGAAAAGGGCATGGTGGATCATCTTATTGCATCTCATGTTGGAATGAATCCGCTGGTAGGTCAGGGAATGAACGACGGAACTCTCAAATGCACTCTTGTTCCTCAGGGGACTCTGGCAGAGCGTATAAGAGCGGCCGGAGCAGGTCTCGGCGGAGTCCTTACTCCTACAGGCGTGGGAACAATGATAGCTGAGGGAAAAGAAACTCTGACTATTGATGGCAAGGAGTATCTCCTGGAGATGCCTCTCAAAGCGGAATTTGCTCTGTGCAGAGCTTCAGAGTGCGATGATTTCGGAAACTTCAGATGCAATCTTGCTACGAAGAACTTCAACGGAGTAATGGCGCTTGCTGCCGATACAGTTATCATTGCGTCTGAAAGAATAATCAAAACAGGTGAAAATCATCCGGATGATTTTGTCGTACCGGGCATATTTGTGGATAGAATCGTAGGAGGTGAATTGCCATGGCTGATTTAAAAGCGAGAATTGCTGCAAGAACAGCTAAGGAATTAAAAGATGGTGATGTTGTTAACTTAGGTATCGGACTCCCGACAATGGTTGCCAATTATATACCTGATGATGTCCATATTGTAATACATTCAGAAAACGGTTTTACAGGTCTTTCCGAGGAGGTCAAGGAAGGAGATGAGCATCCTGACGTTATCAATTCGGGTGGCTGCTTCGTAAGACATACTCCGGAGGCCAATTTCTTTGACACTGCCATGAGTTTCTCGATTATCAGAGGCGGACATGTTGACGCTACTGTACTTGGAGCAATGCAGGTGGACGAGAAGGGAAATCTTGCCAACTGGATTATCCCAGGTAAAATGGTTGCAGGCATGGGTGGTGCCATGGATCTGGTTGTTGGAGCAAGGAAGGTTATCATTTCGATGCTTCACACACAGAAGGGCAAGCATAAGATCCTCAAGGAATGCAATCTGCCTCTCACAGCAGTAAAATGTGTGGATATGATCATCACGGAAATGGGTGTGATGGAAATCACTGACGATGGAATAGTACTCAAGGAGCTGCACCCTGATTTCACCCTCGAAGAAATACAGGAGGCTACAGGCTGTGAACTGATAAT
>JALEQY010000061.1 GCA_022763735.1 Clostridiales bacterium | reverse complement strand
TTTTTTTCAGGAAGAGGTGATCAGCGTGAAGGATAATTACAGGAGCAGAAATCGAGACATATCATTTAACCGGAATCCGTAGTTTTAATTGTTCCGGAAGCAGTGGCAACAGTTGAAATAAATGATATAATGAATATAAATTAAATCTGGAGGAGAACAGTATATGAGAGAATTACTGATGGGAAATGAGGCGATCGCTGTCGGTGCGCTGGCAGCCGGTGTCCAGGTGGTAGCCGGATACCCGGGCACTCCATCATCAGAGGTGCTGGAAACAATAGCAAAACGTAATCCAGGCAATGTATATGTTGAATGGTCGGTAAATGAGAAGGCCGGTGCGGAAGTGGCTGCCGGGGCTTCATGTGCAGGTGCACGCAGCATGGTTACTATGAAGCAGATGGGGCTGAATGTGGCGTCAGACCCGGTTATGTGCGTAAATTACATAGGAGTAAAGGGAGGTATGGTGATATATGTTGCCGATGATCCGGGCCCTATATCATCACAGACAGAGCAGGACACCAGGTCATTCGGCAGGTATGCCCACATACCTGTGTTCGACTGCAACAGCCCGCAGCAGGCATTTTATGCGGTGCAGGATGCTTTTGATTTCTCAGAAAAGCATCAGACCCCGGTAATATTGAGATCAACCACACGGGTATGTCATGCTTGTGAAGATATAGAAGTGCCGGAGCTTGAGACGTGTGACAGGTGCCCGGGATTTGAAAAGGATCCACGCTGGGTGATTTTCCCTAAACGGTCATACGAAGCCAAGATGAAAATAGCCGCCAGAGAACAGGTGATGGCAGATGAATTCTCCGGAGAAGAAAGATGGAATTCAATAGAAGGATCCGGACGGATCGGCATCGCCTGCGGGGGAATAAGCTATGCCTATGTCAAAGAGGCGATATCAGGTCACGAGGACGTATTCAGCGTGCTTAAAATCGGCACACCGTATCCTTTCCCTGACAAGCTTGCCGGAGAGTTCCTCAAAGCAGCTGACAAGGTGATAGTATTTGAGGAGCTGGATCCATATATTGAGGATTCACTGATATATGAGTGTGGTAAACATAATATCAATCCCTCAAGCCTGATTGCCGGAAGAAGATCCGGCAATGTTCCTGCTGGAGGTGAGCTGAGTCCGGTCATTGTTTCGGAGATTATTCAGGAAATCACCGGAATCAGTCTGGCTATTGAATATAATGAGCATGATGATATGCCGGTTCTGCCGGTGAGACCGCCGGTGTTATGTGCAGGCTGTCCTCACAGGGGAGCGTTTTATGCAGTCAAAGCAGCAACGGCAGGCAGGAAAGCGATATACTGCGGGGATATCGGATGCTATACCCTGGGGAATGCGGCACCGCTGAACATGGTGGACACGTGCCTTTGCATGGGGGCAGGAATAACAATGGCTCAGGGACTTAATCACGCCGATCCGGAGACACTGAATTTTGCTTTTACAGGTGACTCGACATTCTTCGCCAGCGGTATAACAGGCGTTGTCAATGCAGTATACAATCAGGCGGACATGATTGTGTGCATTCTGGATAATTCAACGACTGCCATGACAGGTCATCAGCCGCATCCGGGAATGGGCATAACCATGATGGGCGGCCGCAGCGAGCCTGTGGATATAGAGAAAGTTCTGGAGGGGATCGGAGTCAGGTCTGTGAGAACTGTTGATCCGCTTGATTTCAGGGAATCTGTGAGAGCGGTCAGAGAGGCGGCAGATGAAGAGGGTGTCAGAGCCATCATCTTCAAGTCACCTTGCATCGCATTAGTTAAACCGGAAGCACCACTGGCTGTAGATAAGAATGAGTGCATGGGATGTATGTACTGTATAAATCAGATAGGCTGTCCTGCTCTTATCACTGAAAACGGGCAGGCGTTCATTGATAAAAGTCTATGTACCGGCTGCACGCTCTGTGCACAGATATGTCCTGTAAGCTGTATCAGAAAGGAGGAGGTTGAATGAGTTCCGGAAATGTAAAGAGCTGTCTCCTCTGTGGAGTCGGCGGACAGGGAACCGTACTGGCGTCCCGGATAATAGCGGCGGCAGCAATGTCAAAGGGTCTCAGAGCCAGAACTGCAGAAACTATAGGTATGGCTCAGAGAGGAGGTTCTGTTGTCAGTCATGTACGAACAGGCATGCAGATCGCATCACCGACTATACCTTATGGCAGAGCCGATGTACTTATCGGATTTGAGCCGGGAGAAGCAGCAGCTAACCTGAAATATCTGAAGAGTAACGGAACTCTGATACTCTGCAGACAGGAAGTACGGCCTGTAACGGCATCGCTGGGTCAGAGCGCCTACAGCGGCGATGAATGTATCAGGTATCTTCAGAACGCTGTTGATAAATGTTTTATCGTCGATGGAGAAGAAATATGCAGAGAATGCGGATCGCCAAAGGTTCTTAATGTGGCAGTTGTCGGAGCATTATGCGCAAGCGGTGAAATGGAGCTTTCGCTGGAGGACATGCAGAACGCTCTGAAACAGAGAATGAAGCCTGAGCTTCTTGAGATGAATATCAAAGCCCTGCAGATGGGAGCAGATTGTATTAAATAAACTACGAGGAAACAATTATGGAAATGAAAAAAGAAACGCTGGATCAGATAAAGGTTCAGATGAGAAGAGTTAAAGCAGCCGGCGGATTCTATGCTGAGAGACTGGCAGACATAGAAGTGGATGATATCAATTCACAGGAGGACTTTGAGAAGCTTCCTTTCTCAGAGAAGGATGATCTGAGGAACGCATATCCTCTGGGTCTTGCTGCAGTTCCGGCAGAAGAGATCGTCAGAATACATTCATCCAGCGGTACTACAGGGACCCCATGCATTATTCCTTATACTCAGAAGGATGTGGATGACTGGGCAGAACTTTTCAGACGATGTTATGAGATTGCAGGAATAACCAGAGAGGACAGGATCCAGATAACTCCGGGATACGGATTGTGGACTGCCGGGATCGGTTTCCAGCTGGGTGCCGAGAGACTGGGTGCTATGGCTGTTCCCATGGGCCCTGGCAATACGGATAAGCAGATAAAGTTTATGGAGGACATGGAATCGACTGTGCTCTGTGCGACTTCATCATATGCACTGCTGCTGGCTGAGGAAATCGAAAAACGAGGTGTCAGAGATAAACTGAAGCTGAAAAAAGGTGTTATAGGTTCAGAGCGATGGGGTGCTAAAATGCGTGCGCGAATTGCTAGTGAACTAGGTGTTGAGCTTTATGATATCTATGGTCTGACAGAGGTGTACGGACCGGGAATTGCAATAAACTGCGAGTATGAGACAGGCATGCACTATTTCGATGATTATCTGTATTTTGAAATCATTGATCCGAAGACCGGCAGAAATCTGCCGGATGGTGAACTTGGTGAACTGGTTATCACGACACTGCAGAAAGAAGGAGCTCCGCTGATAAGATACAGGACTCATGACCTTACAAGGATAATACCGGATGATGTTCCATGTCCTTGCGGAAGAACATATCCTAGAATTGATGTTATTCTGGGAAGAACTGATGATATGGTAAAGGTCAAGGGTGTAAATATATTCCCGGGTCAGGTTGAGGATGTACTCAAGAAAATCAAAGGTGCCAGCAGTGAGTATCAGATCTTCATTGATCATGAGGACGGCAGAGATAAGATTACGCTTTTTATTGAAACTCCGATTAAAGATTCTGAGGGCAGGACTGCTCTGGAAAAGGAAATAAGAGACAGAATAAAGTCTGTAATAAATGTCGGTATGATCGTAAAAGCGGTAGAAGTAGGTGATCTGCCGAGAAGTGAGAAGAAGACAACAAGAGTGTTTGACTACAGGTACTGATGTCGGGTGTATATCAGATAATGAAAGTAAACCCTCTGTGATAGAAGATAATTTATCATAGGGGGTATTTTATTATAGAGGAGAGCCAGTTTTTGTTACGCTATTGATATATGGTAAGAATGGCTGATGATAATCGTAGCAGCATTGCTGCACCATTTCTATATAAATCAAATATAAGAGTGCAGAACATTTGTTTGAACAAGTGCATCTGCTATGGTATAATGAACGCGTTGAGCCGAGTAACGGCGTTGCCGAGAGGAAGCGTTCATTGAATCATGGCGTTTGATTCCAAGTTGCAGAAGTACGCCATGGTATAATGAACGCGTTGAACGAAGTGGCGGCGTTGCCGAGAGGAAGCGTTCATTTTTTAGTGATATCAGAAGGGAGAAAATCCATGCCGGAATTCAAGGTTCATGCAGATTTTGAGCCGATGGGCGATCAGCCGAAGGCGATAGAAACCCTGGCAGAGGGCATAAAACAAGGGAAACGGGCACAGACACTTATGGGTGTCACAGGATCCGGCAAGACCTTCACGATGGCGAAGCTCATCGAGAAAGTCCAGAAACCGACCTTAGTAATCAGCCACAACAAGACACTTGCGGCACAGCTTCACGGGGAATTCAAGGAGTTTTTCCCTGAGAATGCGGTGGAGTATTTCGTATCCTATTACGATTATTATCAGCCCGAGGCGTATGTCGCTTCCACTGATACATATATTGAGAAGGATTCAGATATCAATGAAGAAATAGAGAAACTCAGGCACTCCGCTACGGCAGCACTTTCCGAAAGAAAGGATGTTATCATAGTAGCCAGTGTATCATGCATATATGGACTGGGAAGTCCGATAGATTATGAGAATCAGGTGATTTCTCTCAGACCGGGGATGGAAAAGGACAGGCAGGAGATTCTGAGAAAACTGGTGGATATTCAGTATACGAGAAACGATATGGTACTTGAGCGAGGAAATTTCAGAGTCAGAGGAGACATTGTCGATATTTTCCCTGCCGGAGCCGAAAATGCTGTCCGTATTGAAATGTTCGGTGACGAGATAGAGACAATCAAGGAAATCAATCCTGTAACCGGCGAAATTATAGGCCTGAGGAATCATGTCGCTATCTACCCTGCATCACATTATGTCACAAGCAAAGAGAACATAGAGCATGCTGCTGTGACGATAAATGAGGAGCTGACTGAAAGAGTCAGATGGTTCCAGGACAGAGGCAAACTTATTGAAGCTCAGAGAATAGAACAGAGAACAAGATATGACGTTGAAATGCTGAGAGAGATCGGAACCTGCAAAGGAATAGAGAACTATTCAAGGCATATTACAGGTCTGCCGCCGGGATCCAGACCGTATACACTGATCGACTATATTCCGGATGATTTCCTGATAATAATAGATGAATCCCATGTAATGCTGCCTCAGCTGAGAGCAATGTATGCAGGTGACCGCTCAAGAAAGCAGTCACTTGTTGACTATGGTTTCAGACTGCCGTCGGCACTTGATAACAGACCGCTGAAATTTGAGGAATTTAATGATCTGGTAAATCAGATAGTATATGTCAGCGCCACCCCTGCACCGTATGAAAAAGAGCAGAGCGGAGGTGTCTCCGCAGAGCAGATTATCAGGCCGACAGG
>JALEQY010000024.1 GCA_022763735.1 Clostridiales bacterium | reverse complement strand
AGGCTTGATCAGCCAGTTCACTATACAGGTGATCACCAGTCCCTTAGGGTTCTTGCCGACCTGTTTTATGCTTTCAAAATCCACCTTCATCATCATCGGATAAATCATTATCCATATCAGTATTGCAATAGGCACCGATATGCCGGCAATGCTC
The DNA here is from genome assembly GCA_022763735.1 of Clostridiales bacterium. Classification (GTDB taxonomy): domain Bacteria; phylum Bacillota; class Clostridia; order Peptostreptococcales; family Anaerovoracaceae; genus Lentihominibacter. The sequence goes on along the minus strand of JALEQY010000024.1, from coordinate 26,279 downwards.
AGCTCATTGAGCCTTTCGGGTACGACAGGAATGATTTTTCCAACCAGAATTCCTGCAGTCATGCACAGAAAAACCCAGATTGTCAGATATCTCTGAAATACGCTTATTCCTTTGTTTTTCTCGTCTTTCATACAATTGCCTCTCAAATTAGAACAAATTCTGCTTCGCTGATTCTATCAGAAAGAAGGACTTTGATGATATACCGAAAACATCAGAACGATATTCTCTGTATAATGAATACTATGGCATAAACCTATTGTAATAATAGGTTTTTATTGCACATTATAAGTTATACATAGATACTTGTCAATATATATAGTCCAAAACACATAAAAAAATCAGTTATTTTAAAAATATACTGGAAAAAATGCTTAATGAGGAGTATAATACAATAGCGAAAAAAAACGGGATGTGGCTCAGCTTGGTAGAGCGTTGCGTTCGGGACGCAAAGGCCGCAGGTTCGAATCCTGTCATCCCGACCAATTAAAAAGCCCTGAGTTTTTTCAGGGCTTTTACCATATCTGATATTTTTCGATTCTGTAAACTATGTGTTCTGATTGCTCCGTTATGCTACAGCATACCATGCTCTCTGTGATAAGCCTTGGCCATAATACAGTCGCTTTCTATCTGCCTGCTGAGAGCTTCAACACTTTCAAACTTCTTTTCATCGCGGGTCTTCTTTATGAACTCAACCCTGATATCCTTTCCATAAAGTTCATTATCAAAATTAAAAATATGTGTCTCCACATTCTTATGGTATGTGCCTATGGTCGGCTTCACACCCACGTTGGTAACACTCGGATATTTCACACCATTGTACGTGCAGTATGTGACATAAACACCATTTGATGGAGTTGCCATGCTCTCATCTATCATAACATTGGAAGTAGGAAAACCTATGGTACGACCTAGCTTATTTCCAACTACAACTTCACCTCCTATGGAGTACATTCTTCCCATGAATTTAGCACATTCCTCCATCCTTCCCTCTTCAATAAGCTGCCTGATATATGTGCTGCTCACGATAATGTCATCTATTATATACGGCTCCTGCACATGGATCCCGAACCCGTGTTTCAGCCCCTCATGCATCAGTACTTCGGGAGTGCCCGCCGCTTTATATCCAAAAGTATAATTGAAACCGCAATACACTTCCCTGCATCTGAATGCTTTTACCAGTATCTCCTGCACGAAAGCTTCCGGCGGCATAGACAGTATTTCCTGTGTGAACGGGATATTAAACAGATAGTCTATACCCATATCTTCCATGATAGCCGCTTTTTCTTCCGGATAAAGAATATTCTTAACAGGAGGAAGGTTTTTTAACAATGTTCTTGTGTGATTGGAAAAAGTGAACACAGCACTCTTCAGACCTTCGGCTTCAGCGCTTTTCACAGTTCTCATTATTATCTGCTGATGTCCCTTATGAACTCCGTCAAAATTTCCCAAAGCGACAACAGTAGGATCTATATTGTTTATTTCTTCCAATGAATTAAATATTTTCATTCTAGCTGCCTCGTTTTATCTTGTTACTAAAATTTTATCCGCCTTCAGAAGATTTCCGTCACGATAGCCTGTCCCCAGAAATTCTCCTGTATCAGACTGATAAACCCTGTAAAGATTATCGTAACCTCTGCCTCTCTTGTTTTTAAGCTCATGATTATCCACTTTAGGCTCTTCTGCAACCTTTATCTGATACCATCTGATACTGTTGCCCATTGCGAAATATTTCGCCCTGTCGGCTTTCATCTCAATACGTCCGAACTGTACCAGCGGCTTATCCACATCTATAACATATGGCTCGATTTCAGAGTCATCCATTGCCTTAAGTACCTCAAGGTCGACACCGTCTTCTATCCTGAAAACCCCGCTTGCTGTCCTTGTCAGCGCAGACATCACCGCACCGCACCCCAGAGTTTCTCCGAGGTCGCTGCATATGGTTCTGATATATGTACCTTTAGAGCATGTCACCTCAAAAGAAACTTCCATCCGATCCATGTCAATATTCTCAATTACCAGAGAATGAATCGTTACTCTGCGCGGTCTGATTTCAACATCTCTGCCCTCTCTGGCGTATTCGTACAGCTTCTTGCCGTTTACTCTCACAGCTGAGTATTTAGGAGGATACTGCTCTATTTCCCCACGAAAAGTGCACAGTACCTTTCTTATGGCATCCTCTGTAATTCCATCTGTATCTCTCTTTTCCAGCACTTCTCCCCATATGTCCTGAGTATCTGTTATCAGTCCAAGTTTTGCTGTACATCTGTATGTTTTATCATCCAGATCTGTATACTCCATCAGCCTTGTGGCTTTACCGATAAAAATCGGCAGAACACCGCATGCCATAGGGTCGAGCGTACCTCCATGCCCTATTTTCTTGACACCCTTCAGCCTCATTATCCTGCGGCATACAGCAACACAGTCATGTGATGTCCAGTTCTGCGGCTTGTTCAAAACCAATATTCCGTCTTTCATCTATTTCTCCAGATAACTAATTATTTCCTTTTTTATTGCATCGGCGGCTTCCGATACTGACATGTCCAGAGTGCATCCTGCAGCCTTTGCATGACCACCACCTCCGAATTTAACAGCTATCTCATCCACACGCCCTGCAGATTTCGCACGCATGCTGACTTTTACAGCATCTCCCTTTTCCTTCAGAAAAGCTGCAATTTCAACACCTTCTATATTTCTCAGTGTATCAATGGCACTTTCAGAATCCTCCATTACGGCAGACACCTCCTGGAGCATGCTGCTGTCCACATATGAAATTACAGCTCGCCCTCCGGCAAAGATTTCCATTCTGTCAAGAATTCTGGCTTCAAGACGCACCTTTCTCAGACTCACATTCTGATACAATGCAACCGTGATACTGACATGATCCATGCCGGTTCTCATCAGCTCCGCCGCTATCATGTGAGTCTCAGGTGTTGTGTTGGAATACTGAAAATTACCTGTATCAGTACTTATTCCTGTATAAAGTGAAGCTGCTATACTTCTGTCAATACGTGCTCCCATTTCAAGAAGCAGCTTATATATAATCTGTGCAGTCGCCGCTTCAGCTCCGTCAATATAGTAATAATCACCGAAGCTGCCTGAAGTGGCATGGTGATCTATACACATCTTTGTTCTGCCGGAATTATATTTCTCTGCCCTGTCTGGAAATCTTCTTTCCTCACTGCAGTCCACACATATGCATATGTCCGGTTCCATAATGCATCCCGGATTTTGAGTACAGAACTCGATATCCATAAAACTCAGATATCCGGGAACATCCTCCTCCAGCAGTATCCAGGCTTCTTTATTCTCATTCCTCAAGGCACGGCAGAGAGCCGCACATGAACCCAGCGCATCTCCATCAGGATTTATATGCGGAAAAATAAGAACGCTTTCTGCACTGCTCAGCAGGTTTGCTGCTTTTTCCAGTGAAACATTACTTATCATAGTATCTGTTCCTTTTTCATATCCAGTTATTCTTCATCATCTTCTTCATCGTGCCTGATATCAAGCCCGTCAATTATTTTGGAAATATGCCTGCCGTACTCCATTGATTTATCTATCCTGAAAATCAGATCAGGTACATGTCTCAGTTTAACCTGACGGCCTATTTCCTTGCGGATAAATCCTTTTGCACTCTTCATCGCTTCAAGTGTCTCTTCCTGCTGCAGCTGTGCCTTCTCCTCATCAGGGTCAGGGCCAAGCACGGAAAGATATACTGTTGCATAACTTCCGTCGCTTGTAACTTCAACCGCAGTAACACTTATCATGGCAGACAGTCTCGGGTCTTTGAGCCCTCGGAGGAGGAGTTCGCTTATTATTCTTCTGATTTCTTCCCCCAGTCTTCCTTGTCTGTGTCCTTTACCCATACAGTATTATCCTACTTTCTTTCGATTTCTTCCATAGTGAAGCATTCGATAACGTCGCCTTCCTTTATATCGTTATAGTTTTCGATGCCTATACCGCATTCATAACCCTGTGCGACTTCTCTGGCATCATCCTTGAATCTCTTAAGTGATGCGATCTTACCCTCATGGATAACGATACCATCTCTGACAAGACGGATCTGTTCATTTCTGACAACCTTACCGTCTGTTACATATGCTCCGCCTACGATACCTACACCAGGTACCTTGAATGTATTCCTTATTTCTACTGTTCCCAGAACAACTTCCTTAAATTCAGGATCCAGCATACCTTTCATAGCGTTCTCAACATCATCTATGATATCATAGATGACTCTGTAGGTTCTGATCTGGATTCCTTCGCGTTCTGCTATAGCACTTACTGCTGCACTAGGCCTTACATTGAATCCGATAACAATGGATCCGGAAGTTCCTGCCAGCATTATATCCGACTCGTTGACCGTACCTACACCTGTATGCACGATCTTAACCCTTACCTCATCATTTGAAAGCTTTTCGAGAGATGATACTATAGCACCTACAGAACCCTGTACATCTCCCTTGATTATAAGATTCAGTTCCTTGACTTCGCCTTCTTTTATCTGGCTGAAAAGTTCTTCCAGTGTAGTGCTTGAATTTCTTGCCAGAACCTCTTCACGCTGTTTCTCTGCTCTCTTCTCTGCGATTTCTCTGGCAAGTCTGTCATCCTTCACGGCATTGAACACATCTCCAGCCTGAGGAACATCTGTAAGTCCGAGGATCTCAACTGCTGTTGCAGGTCCTGCAAGTCTGACTTTATCACCTTTGTGGTTGGTCATCAGCCTTATTTTACCTGAACATGTTCCTGCCACAATGCTCATTCCTGCCTTGAGGGTTCCGTTGAGAACAAGCAGACTCGCTACAGGTCCCTTTGCCTTGTCAAGACGTGCTTCCAGAACTGTTCCCAGAGCCAGTCTGTCAGGGTTTGCCTTAAGTTCGAGCACTTCTGCCTGAAGCAGTATCATTTCGAGAAGATTAACTATACCTTCACCTGTCTTGGCTGAAACAGGCACGCTTATAACTTCTCCTCCCCAGTCTTCAACTAAAACGCCGTTATTGGCCAGATCTGCCTTGACAACTTCCGGATTTGCGCCCGGTTTATCCATCTTGTTGATAGCTACGATAATAGGTACTCCAGCTGCCTTGGCATGGCTGATTGATTCGATTGTCTGAGGCTTGACGCTGTCATCAGCTGCAACTACTAGAACAGCTATATCGGTCGAGTGCGCACCTCTGGCTCTCATAGCTGTGAAAGCCTCATGACCCGGCGTATCCAGGAATACTATTTTCTGTCCATTGATTTCAACTTCTGATGCACCGATATGCTGAGTGATACCGCCGGATTCAGATGCAGTCACATTGGTCTTTCTGATAGCATCCAGCAGTGATGTCTTACCATGATCGACATGACCCATTACAGTGATGATCGGTGCTCTTGGTTTCAGATCTTCCTCTCTATCTTCAAACTGTTCGATTCCCTCTTCGACAGCTTCCTCCTGTACATTTCCGATTGCAATCTGTATACCCATTTCTTCGGCAAGAAGCAAAACAGTATCCTCATCGAGATTCTGGTTCACGTTTGCCATTACGCCCATTTTCATAAGGGTCATTATTATTCGAGAAACAGTTGTCTTTGTCTGCTCTGCGAATCCTGCAACGGTGATAGGAACGTTGATGAGAACTGTTCCGCTTGGAAGTTCAACTGCTTCAACCTCCGGCTCTGCTGCAGGTTTCTGTTTGTTGTGTTTCTTGTTTCTGACCTGCTTCTCAAGAGATTTCGGCTGGTTCTTTGACCCTTTCTTTCCGCCTCTCTCGAGTTTCGAGAACTTATCATGCTCTTTTTCTTTATCTTTATTCTTCTTTTCGCTTCTGTGGGAAGAAATCTTGGAAGCAACCACTTCGGTTATTGAATCATCTCTTCTTGCAGCAGGCTTAGTGCCCCTCTCATTCCGGTCACTTCTGTCATTTCTTCTGTCAGAGGATTTCCTGTCTCCCTGCTTTCTGTCCTGATTTCTTCTGTCTCCTGACTTTCTGTCTCCGCGTTCAGTTCTTCTCTCTGATGATTTTCTTCTGCTGTCTCTGTTCTCTTTATTTTCTTTTTCCGCAGCTTTGCGTTCTTCTTCACGTTTTGCACGGCGTTCTGCTGCCTCTGCTTCTTCACGTCTCACATCTTCTGCTCTCTTGATCACCTTAAGACCACTTCGTCTTCTTGGAGGCTCTGATTTCTGCTGCTCCTTAGTCTTCTTCTCATCTTTTTTCACATCTGTACCTCTGTTTTCCGGAGTGTCGGCTGCTGCAGACTTCTGCTCAGCTGCAGTCCCCTGTTCTGGCTGTGTTCTTGTATCTGCTGATTCTTTCAATGGAGCTTCTGTTTCAGCATTTTCTTTAGCGATGCGGTCTTCAAGCATCGTTTTTGATACAACAGGCTTTCCTTTCGGAGGCTTAGGTCTTCCCTCCACTTCTCTGGATACGATTGGTTTTCCAACAGGAGGTTTTGCTGACGCAGTTTTCGATGCAGCTCTGGAAGCCGCTTTAGCAGTTTTCCTCACTTCCGGCAGTTTGATATTTGCTGCCTTCACAGTGACTTTAGGACCGTCCTCCTTCTTGTCATTTTCGGATTTCTTTGCTTTGGCCCTTACAACTTTTGTCTCAGTATGTGTGCCGCTTCGCAATATCGTATTTTTTACAGCTGTAGCGTCTATATCTTCCATATCATCGCTGGTGCTTGATACGTCGATTCCCATAGCTCTGGCTTTTTCCAGAACTGCATCATCTGTCAGTTTCAGTTCTGCAGCCAGTTCCTTTATTTTCATACGCAATTCCTCCTTTATTATCCTGATCTATCTCATTCAAAATAACTTTCGCAAAATTATCATCGCACACTGCGAATACACTTCTGCCTGAGTATCCGGCAGCATGTGACATTTCTTCACTGTCACCGTATTTCACGTATTTAACATTGTGCTTTCTGATTTCCTTTAATATTTTTTTCTCGCTGTTCTCAGAAATATCTTCAGCAAGTATTACAAGCTTCACTTTGCCTCTGTTCATCCCGAAAGTGCATGTATTGACTCCCGCAATGAGATTTCCCGATTTCTTAGCAAAACCCATATAACTAATCAGCTTTTTCTTCATATTCAGCTAACTCCTGAAAAATACTGTCAAGCTTCTCCTGTGAAATTTCCATATCGAAACTTCTCTGCAGGGCCCGCTTCTTACGTGCTTTTTCCATACACTGTCTGTCAGGACACATATAGATGCCTCTTCCTTTTGCCTTGCCTCCCGGATCCACATTCACCTGACCTTCATAGCATGTTATTCTTATCATACTGCTCTTCGGTTTTGACTCCATACATCCTGCGCATCTTCTCATAGGCGTTTTCTTATTCTTCAAACTCATCGCCCCTGTCTTCATCATCCATATATTCAATATCATCCGGATCTTCTGAAGCATTAAACTGTGAATGGCTCTTGATATCTATCTTCCATCCGCAAAGTCTCGCTGCAAGCCTTACATTCTGACCTTCCTTGCCGATTGCCAGTGAAAGCTGATAATCAGGCACCACTACTGTCGCGGCTTTTTCATCCTCATCAACGATTACTTCTTCCACCTTCGCAGGGCTCAGAACATTCTTTATGAGAATTCTCGGATCTTCATCCCATGTCGTTATATCTATCTTTTCGCCAAAAAGTTCGTCAACTATATTTTTAACTCTTGATCCGCTTGTTCCGACACATGCTCCTACCGGATCGACATTTTCATCTTCTGTGTAGACAGCAATTTTAGTTCTTGAGCCTGCTTCTCTTGCTATACTCTTGATAACAACGGTTCCATCTTCAATTTCAGGGACTTCAAGCTCAAACAGTCTCTCCACAAAACCCGGATGTGTTCTTGAAAGGAATATCTGCGGACCTTTTGTACTTTTTCTCACATCCATGATATACGCTTTTATTCTGTCGTTTATCCTGTATTTTTCGCCTCTTGCTCTTTCACCGGCTACCAGGATACCCTCAGTATTTCCCATATTCACAAAAATCGTATCATTGCTTATTCTCTGCACAACTCCTGTAATCAGTTCTCCCTGTCTGTCAATGTAGCTGTCAAAGATCATGCCTCTCTCTGCTTCTCTTATTCTCTGAACAACCACCTGCTTGGCGGTCTGTGCTGCTATTCTGCCGAAATCCTTTGGAGTTACCTGATATTCAACAGCATCTCCTACCTGATATCTCGGATCAATTTCCAGAGCATCTTCAATGGATATTTCTGTGAATTCATCTTCCACTTCTTCAACCACATCCCGTCTCATGAGCACATCCACATCACCTGTCTCCCTGTCAATGCTCACACGGACATTCTGTGATGTCCCGTAATTCTTTTTATATGCTGATACAAGCGCAGATTCTATCGCTTCAATAAGTACTTCCTTTGAAATTCCTTTTTCTTTAACTAATTCATTGATGGCAATCATAAATTCACTGTTCATTTCTCATTATCCTCCTGTTTTAAAAAATAACTGCCAGCTTTGCTTTTGCTATTTCAGACAGCTGCAGTTTCCACTCTCTGCCGTCGTGATCTTCAACAGTAATATCATCTCCTGTAATATCCTTCAATACGCCCTGAATATTCTTTGTTCCATCTTTGCCTTTATAAAGTCGTATTTCGACCTCTCTTCCGATGTATCTTTCATAATGGCTGCGCTTCAGAAGCGGTCGGTCCATCCCCGGCGAGGACACTTCAAGATAATAGTTCTGCTCGATAGGGTCTTCTTCATCCAGTTTCTCGCTCAGGAATCTGCTGACCTTCTCACAGTCTTCAGTGCCTACATATTCATCTGTGACGGTTTTATCTATATATACCCGCAAAAACCAGTCTCTACCTTCTTTTACAAATTCAGCATTATAGAGCTCATAACCCTCCTGCCGGAGAAAATCTTCCAGCATTTCTTCTACAATTTCGGTAATTTTTTTCTTCGCCATAAAAATCCTCTTCAATTTGAACACATGGCCCGGCATCTGCCTAATACCGGGCAACATAACGAAAGAGTGGGTTTTCACCCACTCTTGCTAAATCGATAAGTTTTAACGTAATACATTATATCATAATATTTACACTTTTGCAAGGTGTATTTATTCTAATTAATGCAGGAATAAAATGGTATGTAAAAATTGCTCTATCCGAACAGACTTATCTGTGCAGTCTCCGGCAGTCCATCCAGAACACCGTGCTGCCTCATTTCATCCAGTGCAGTTTTATTGATCTTTCCCCGCTCAGCAACATCCTCCACTGTTTCATACGGACGTTTCTGGTATTCCTCAAAGAACGTCTTCGCTGCTCCCTCGCCGACTCCTGTAATAGCCACGAACGGCAGCAGAACCTTACCTTCATGTGAAAGAAATCTGACGCTGTCAGAAATGCCAAGTCTTGCAGGTGTGAATTCATAACCTCTGGCACACATTTCATATGCCACCTCCAGAACAGGTATATCGTCTTCTTCTTTTTTGGATGCGTCTTTTCCTTTGCTTATTATATCATTCAGCCGTTCTTCAATTGCATGCTGTCCCTTCAGCATCACCTTCTCATCAAAATTCGCAACCTTTGCAGTGAAATACACCGCATAGAATTCTACCGGATGATACACCTTATAATATGCAATACGGCTTGACATCATGACATATGCCACCGCATGTGCTCTCGGAAACATATATTTGATTTTCTTGCATGAATCAATATACCATTCAGGCACATCGTGCTCACGCATCAGCGTCTCCTGTTCCTCTGTAAGACCTTTCCCTTTTCGTACTTTTTCCATAATAGTGAAAGCATCTCTGTTTGGAAGTCCCTTTAACCGCAGATAGTTCATAATGTCATCTCTGGTCGCAATCGCCTCTTTCATGGTTGTGACACCATTAACAATAAGTTCCTGGGCATTGCCCAGCCAAACGTCCGTGCCGTGAGAAAGGCCTGAAATACGTACAAGTTCTTCAAAACTTGTAGGCTGTATATCGTCCAGCATCTGCCTCACAAATTTTGTTCCGAATTCGGGTATTCCATAGCTTCCATGAGTGAATTTATAGTCAGGATCTTTGATGTCAAGTCCTTCAATACCGATGAAAATCGACATCACTTTATCATCCTTAATAGGTACTTTCAGCGGATCTACACCCGTCATGTCCTGGAGCTGCCTTATCATTGACGGAGCATCATGTCCCAGTATGTCAAGCTTCAGCAGGTTCTGATCTATTGAGTGATAATCAAAATGTGTTGTCACTATATCGGATTTGACGTCATTTGCAGGATGCTGAACCGGACAGAATTCATAAATTTCATGTCCACGCGGCACAATAATGATGCCGCCGGGATGCTGTCCTGATGTCCTTCGTACACCCTCACAGCATGATGAAAGCCTTTCCATCTCGAATTTATTCACATTCATTCCGCGTTCTTCAAAATACTTGGCAACATATCCGTATGCAGTCTTATCCTTTATCGTACCTATGGTTCCTGCCTTATATACATTTTCTGAACCGAATATCTCTTCTACATATTTATGGGCAGTGCCCTGATATTCTCCTGCGAAGTTAAGGTCGATATCAGGTTCCTTGTTTGCCTCGAATCCCAGGAAAGTTTCAAAAGGAATGGTGAACCCTTCTTTCCTGTAAGGTGTACCGCACTCAGGACAGACCTTATCCGGCATATCCACTCCACAGTCATATTTCGTCTTGTCTCCCCACTCCAGATGCTTGCAGTTGGGACACAGATAATGTGCAGGCAGCGGATTCACCTCGGTGATACCCGACATTGTAGCTGCAAATGAAGAGCCTACAGATCCTCTTGATCCCACAAGATATCCATCCGAAAGTGATTTCTTGACCAGCATTTCGGCTGATCTGTACATTACCGCATAACCATTATCAATGATAGAATTCAGCTCTTTATCAAGACGTTCTCTAATCTCCTGAGGCAGAGGCGAGCCGTACATATCCGTTGCACGCTCTTCACAAGCTCTTCTCAGGTCATCCTCCGCACCATCTATCTTGGGCGGGAATTTACCATCAGGAACCGGCATCATCGGCTCAATCATATCCGCAATCCTGTTGGTGTTTTCGATAACCACCTTATATGCAGTCTCTTCTCCCAGATAGCTGAACTCCTCCATCATCTCATTTGTTGTTCTGAAATAGAGTCCTTCATCCCCCTCGACATCCTTGAAGCCCTGGCCTGCCATCAGGATTCTTCTGTAAAGAGCTTCTTCCTCATCAAAATAGTGGGCATCACATGTAGCGACCACCGGCTTGTTGTACTTTTCTCCCAGTGCAACTATCTTCCTGTTGTTCTCCCGAAGTTCCTCTTCATCCTTGATTCTGCCGTTTTTCAGCATAAATCTGTTGTTTATCAGAGGCTGTATCTCCAGGTAATCGTAGAAGCTGACCAGGCGTTCTATTTCTTCATCGTCTTTATGATTCATTATAGCGCTGTACACTTCACCCGCTTCACATGCAGATCCGATTATCAGCCCATCCCGGTATTCCGTCAGTACTGATTTAGGTATCCTGGGTCTTTTGTAAAAATATTCAAGGTGCGACATCGACACCAGCTTGTACAGATTCTTCAGTCCCACCCTGTTTCTGGCAAAAATAATCACATGGTTTGTACCTCTGCCTTTGTAATTGACATTGCCATCTTCGTCGATAAGATCTCTGTCATCAAGCAGATATCCTTCACAGCCGTACAGTATCTTGATATCTTTGGCTGCATGAGATGCATCAGGGAAAGCCTGTACCACTCCATGGTCTGTGACAGCAACTGCCTTATGGCCCCATTTCTCTGCTGTTTTAACCATATGTTTAACGTCATTCAGACCATCCATGGCACTCATCTTGGTATGTGCATGAAGCTCCACACGTTTCTCCGGATATGTATCCATACGCTCTTTTTTCTCGATTTTTTCTATACTGTCTGCCATTACAGTGACGCAATTGTCGAATCTGTCCCATTGTGCCTGACCTTTAATCCTGATACCATCGCCGCTTCCCAGATGTGTATCTATATCCTCCCATTTCTGGTTCAATACGAAAGCTTTGACACATATGCTGGTTCTTTTATCCGTCACGAACAGACTTACTAGCTTGCTGTCGCTTCTTGTCGTCCTGCAGTCCTTGTTGAAAAGCTCTCCCTCAACAACTACAGTTCCGCTCTCTGAATGTATATCTGATATAGGGACTGCCGTGCCTGTTATCTGTTCACCCATGATAATATTTCCTCTGACAGGTACATATCCCTTCTTTTTCCTTTTATTAGGGCCACCACTCTGACCGGCCCAGCCGTTTGACGCACCTGACATCCCGCCCGGTGTTCCGTTGCCGCCTGATGCCGCTGCCCCTGATGCCGCCCGCTCGCGATTCGAATGCAGTGCTTCCGCAACCTTTTCCCGATGTGCATCGAATACAGCCCGTTCTCTTTCTTCCATCATTCTGCCGGCATTCCTGTAAACATCGCTGTTGTTCCTGAACACAACTTCCACATCCAGATCAAGGTCTCTCTTCAGAAACTGCCTGAATCTGTCTGCCACTTCCTTGTTCAGTATCTCCACAGACAATTCACCCAGGGCATATATCAGAAGCTTTCCGTCAGAAAGCTCCCAGTTATCCGTGTAAATGGTCCTGGTGACATGTGCATATCTGCCATTGACAAGCGCTATCATATGTTCAATGTAAAATGCCAGTGCTTCTTCCTTTGTCTGCACAAGTCCCTCATAGGATATATCCAGTTTTACCTCATGGACATCCCTGAGTCTGCCTGTCAGAGATCTTTTGAACTTATCTATCGCTCCATACGGAAGCACAAAATTAAGCACTAATTCCAGAGTCAGCGTTCTGCTTTCTCTGGAAATCACTGCTTTTCTTATATCTATCTCAATATCTTTTTTCTCATAGTTTCCAAGCCTGGAAAAATCAATCGAATCTTCTAGAATTTTTATCATATTCCACTGCCATTTTAATCAGCTCATCCGCAATATCTTCTTCCTTTACAGTTTTTACAATTTCCCCTCCTGCAAAAATGACACCCTTACCTTTGCCGCAGGCCACTCCGATATCAGCACCCTTTGCTTCTCCCGGACCATTTACCGCGCAACCCATAACAGCAATCTTCATATCCGAAACTCCTCTCTGCCTGAGTTCCTCAGTGCGCCTCTCTATTCCTGACGCTATCGCTTCAAGGTCAACCTCGGTTCTGCCACATGTAGGGCATGATACTATTTCAATATCTTCATGTCTCAGTCCTACAGCTTCAAGCAGCTGTCCGGCGAAAACCACCTCTTCCACCGGGTCTGCTGTCAGAGATACTCTCATTGTGTCTCCAATACCCTCCAGAAGAAGTCCGCCGATCCCGGCAGCTGATTTTATCCTGCCCCTCGACGGAGTTCCCGCTTCAGTCACACCGATATGCAGAGGATAATCGGTTCTGCTGTCAACGATCTTATATGCCTCATAATTCATTCTGACATCCGATGACTTCAGAGAAAGCACTATATCTTCGAAACCGTGCTTCTCAAGCAGCTCCGCATTCCTGATGGCGCTTTCGGCAAGCCCTTCTGCTGTGACTCTGCCATATTCAGCCAGGATATCTTTCTCCAGAGATCCGGAATTAACACCTACTCTTATAGGTATATGTCTCTCCTTTGCCATCTGAACGATCTGTCTTACCCCATCTTCAGACCCTATGTTGCCCGGGTTTATCCTGATTTTATCCACTCCCGATCTCATGGACTCCAGCGCAAGTCTGTAATCAAAATGAATATCAGCTACAATCGGAACATGTGCGGCAGCCTTGATCTGTTTAAGCGCATATGCCGCTTCCAGATCTGGTACTGCAAGTCTGATAATCTGACATCCCGCATCTTCCAGCCGTCTGATCTGCTCCACAGTCGCCTTCACATCGGCAGTATTCGTATTTGTCATCGACTGGATTGATACAGGTGCATCGCCGCCTATTATCACTCCACCGCAGTTTACTTTTCTTTTCATAATGCTCTCCTGTCACGCCTCCATCTCATCACCATTCATACTGATCATCAGCTTTCATAAGGTATTATGAGAAAATCGGCACCACAAACCTTACTATATCATTCCATGTCACATAAATCATCAGAGCGAACAGCAGCAGGATGCCTATAAAATGAATCCTGCCTTCCATCTCATCCGTCACACGCTTCCCTGTGATTTTTCTGATAACGAGAAAAATAAGTCTTCCTCCGTCAAGAGCCGGGAAAGGCAGCATATTCATGATAGCCAGATTGAGACTGAGGAGCGCTGCCAGATAAATAACGTAAATAACGCCTACCTTGGCTGACTCATTGACCGCATATACTATTCCCACTGGGCCACTCAGCTCTTTGACCGCCACGTCACCGGTAAACAGCTGTTTCAGCACTGTTCCCATCATCACTGTCATATTCCAGGTGTTCTTCGCACCGGTTCCGACAGCATGAACAGGATTGTGCTCTGCCTCAGGTGTTATTCCGATCTTGCTTCTCTGCTCTTTCTCATCGTATTCAGCAACCGGCCTGAACACCATTTCCTTACCATCACGAATAACTGTAATCACCGCTTCAGTATTCTCAAGTCCGCCTATAACAGTCGTGGCATCCGTCCATTCATCTACAGCAGTCCCGTTGACAGCAGTTATTTCATCCCCCGGCATAAGCCCGCATTCCTGAGCAGGGGAATCCTCCAGTACTTCGTTTATCACTGTAGTAGGCTGTCCGACCCAGAACGCTATTATTATCATCAGAACAACCGCAGTAAGCAGATTCATGAATGAACCTGCTGCCAGAACAAGAGCCCTCTGCCATGCCGGCTGATTGTTGAAAGCTCTTTCATCATCGGAGTCTTCATCCTCACCTTCCATAGCACAGAAACCGCCTATAGGAAATATTCTCAGAGAATACTGCGTCTCGCCTCTCTGCCTTTTGAAAAACGCCGGTCCCATACCGATGGCAAATTCATTTACCTTGACTCCGCACAGCTTTGCCACGATAAAATGTCCCAGCTCATGTACGAAAATTAGGAAACAGAATATAAGAATCGCATAAATAATTGTCATTAAACTGATTTCCTCCTGTTAAATCATTTTTCTCACATCATCCCGGATTCTGGAATCCTCCTCAAGTATCCCCTCAATACTGAGATTATATTTAGGTTCATGTGTTTCCATTACTTTAATAAGTATATTCTGAATGTCTATAAATCGTATTTTACCTTTAAGAAACATTTCTACAAGCACTTCGTTAGCACCGTTCAGCACGACAGGACAGCTTCCTCCCATTCGTGCCGCTTCATAAGCCAGATCAATGGTTCTGAACACATCCCTGTCCGCAGGATAAAACGACATCCCGTCTTTCAGACTGAAAAAGTCCAGACTTTCGGTCATCGTCCCCAGATCAAGTCTGTCAGGATACGAGAAAGCATATGCTATCGGTATCCTCATATCAGGATTTCCCATCTGTCCTATAACACTGCCGTCCATATATTCCACTGCAGAATGCAGAACGCTCTGCGGATGCACAACTATCTGTATTTTATCAAGAGGCACATCAAACAGCCATTTCGCCTCTATTACCTCCAGACCTTTGTTCATCATTGTCGCTGAATCTATCGTTATCTTGCTTCCCATAGACCAGTTCGGATGGGCCAGCGCCTGCTCCAGAGTCACACTTTCAAGCTGCCTGAGGCTGAAGCCTCTGAAAGGACCTCCCGAAGCTGTCAGTATTATTCTCCTGATCTCATTCTGCCCGCTTCCCTGCAGACTCTGAAATATAGCACTGTGTTCACTGTCAACCGGCAGAAGCTTAACGCCTTTATCCCTGACAGCTTTCATCACCAGCTCACCGCCGACCACGAGAGTCTCTTTATTGGCAAAAGCTATATCCTTACCTGCGTTCACAGCAGCCAGGGTGGGCTCAAGTCCTCTCATCCCCATAAGTGAATTGAGCACCATATCGCAGTCTTCCATAGAAGCAATAGCTTCAAGGCCCTCCCTGCCCCAATATACCTCAACGTCCTTGTATTCAGCAGCTATCGACGATGCGTCCTCCTCACGTTCCACTGCAACAGCTGCTGGTCTGAATTTCTCGATCTGCCTGCATAAAAGCTCTGTATTTCTGGCACATGAAAGTGCCGCAACCTGAAACCTTTCTTCGTTTTCAGCTATGACATCGAGAGCCTGGGTTCCTATTGAACCAGTACTCCCCAGAATTGATATTCTTTTCATATCCGGCTCCTCATAAGTTGTTTGTATCAGTTAATTCGGCATGTATCCGATAACAAGGACTATATAGTAATATACCATCGGTCCTGTAAAAAGCACACTGTCGAATCTGTCCAGAATGCCTCCATGTCCGGGAATAAGATTGCCGTAATCCTTGATCCCCATTTTTCTCTTGAAAATGGACGCTGTCAGATCTCCGAACTGAGATACTATACCTCCCAGCAGACCTATAACAAGACAGTGCACCAGAATTTCCGGCATGAAAAAGTACCCGAAAAGACCGCTCAGTATAATGCTCCCTATTATACCTCCCACAGAGCCCTCAATCGTTTTCTTGGGGCTGATTTTCGGGCAGAGCTTATGTCTGCCGAGAAGGAAACCTGTGAAGTACGCCATTACATCTGTTCCGAATGCAGTGAGCACGATAAGCCATATCATATTGCTGTACGGACCCGCCTGATCCACCAGAGTGACATGAAAAGAGAAGAACACCACATAAAAAATCCCTGTGATGGTCGACATAGCGTCCTCCAGCTTTCTGTTCTCAATATTGAACAGATACAAAAGACTCACCAGCACGGTTACAAAAAACCAGAGCATGTAGCCTTCGTATCTGACCCCGATAAAATTCAGAACATAAAGCGCAACAGCCATTACAACAGCAATTCCAAAACTCGGTTTCACATCCATCTGTCTGAAACCATTATAAAACTCTCTGACACCCATGATTCCTATAAGAAGACATGCCGCAAACAGTACATATCCGCCAAAATACAGTATAAGCAGAAGGGGCAGCATAATAAGCCCCGATAATACTCTGGTTTTCATATATCATCTACCTCCAAAACGTCGTTCTCTGCTCTGAAAATCCTCAATCGCCTTCTCGTATTCCTCCGGCGTGAAATCCGGCCAGAGAACATCCGGGAAAACAAGCTCGCTGTATGCACTCTGCCACAGCAGGAAATTTGACAGCCTGAGTTCTCCGCTGGTTCTTATTATCAGCTCGGGGTCAGGTGTATCTGCATTGATTGATCCCGTAAAAAGCTCTGCAGAAATCAGGTCTTCTGTAATATCCTCCGGTGCAAGCTGCCCGTTTCTAACTTTAAAAGCAAGCGACTGAACTGCACGCCTGAGTTCATCTCTGCCCCCGTAATTCAGTGCAATGTTAAACTGCAGACCTGTATTATCTTTCGTCTTCTCCAGCGTTTTTTCAAGACTTCTGACTGCATCCTCAGGCAGCTCACTGTAATCCCCTAATATCTTAACTCTGACATTGTTTCTCACCAGTTCCTGCAGATCACTGTTGACATATGATACCAGAAGCCTGAATATTCCCGAAACTTCTGCAATAGACCGTTTCCAGTTTTCCGTGGAAAAAGCATATACTGTCAGATATCTGATTCCCAGTTTATCAGAATGATCCACGATCTTTTTCATGGCCTTCATTCCTGCATTATGACCTGCCAGTCTGGGCAGGCCTCTTTTTTTCGCCCATCTTCCGTTGCCGTCCATTATCACAGCTACATGCACGGGCATCCTGTCTTTGTTGATCATAATAAACACCTGTTATTACAAACAGATGTGACCCTGAGGTCACATCTGTATTATCTACCGGAATTAAACTTCCATGATTTCCTTATCTTTGTTTGCAACGATCTCATCAATATGCTTAACAGCCTTATCGATTTCCTTCTGGATATCTTCAAGGGTCGATTTAGCATCATCTTCAGTGAAATCTCCAGCCTTTTCCATCTTCTTGACTTTGTCGTTGGCATCTCTTCTCAGATTTCTTACTGCAACCTTGGCATCCTCGCCGAGCTTCTTTACAATCTTGGTCAGCTCTTTTCTTCGTTCTTCAGTCACCTGTGGAATCTGAAGTCTTACCACCTTACCGTCATTTACCGGATTGATACCTATGTTGGCAACATTTATTGCCTTCTCAATATTCGGAATGCTCTTCGGATCAAACGGTGAGATAAGCAGAGTTCTCGGTTCAGGAACAGAAATGTTTGCCAGAGATTTCAGAGGCGTCGGAGTTCCATAATAGTCTACCATCACCTTGTCAACAAGTGCAGCATTGGCACGGCCGGCTCTTACTGTACCCATTTCTTCCTTAAGAACACTTATTGTCTTTTCAATTTTCTCATCAAGCATGTTAAGATCAAAATCACTCATTTTCATTTCCTCCAAAATTCTGTTTATTTTACGATCGTGCCTATTTTTTCACCGCAAACGGCCTTCAGCACATTTCCTTCTTCTGCAATACCGAATACGTGAATAGCGATGTTGTTGTCCCTGCAGAGCGATGCTGCTGTGGAATCCATAACCTTAAGATCCTTCTCAAGGACTTCCTTGTGAGTAAGGGTGTCAAATTTAACTGCATCAGGATTTGTCTCCGGGTCATCAGAATAAACTGCATCCACTTTCTTGGCGAGTAAAATGACCTCCGCGTCAATCTCAGCTGCTCGAAGAGCCGCAGTAGTATCTGTGGAAAAGAACGGGTTGCCGGTTCCTGCTCCGAAAATCACGATTTTTCCAGCCTCAAGGTGACTGATTGCCTTTCTCCTTATATACGGTTCAGCAATTTCCCTCATCTCAATAGCTGTCTGTACCCGTGTAGGCATTCCTGCCGCTTCGAAAGCATCCTGAAGAGCCATGGAATTCATAACTGTCGCCAGCATTCCTATGTAATCTGCAGTCGCTCTGTCCATACTCCTGCTTGTCCTGCCTCTCCAGAAATTTCCTCCGCCTACGACTACAGCGACTTCAACTCCAAGATCCTTTATTTCCTTCACCTGCAGAGCCACTTTTTTAACCATATCTTCGTTGATTCCTAAGCGGGCGTCCCCTGCAAGCGCTTCCCCGCTGATTTTCAGCAGCACTCGTTTATATTTTGCTTCCATGTTGTACTCCTTAGTCATAGTTATGGTTTGTATATTATATCATAAATCTTCTTATTGTGCTATAATATTATAAGGAGGCTGATATATATGTTTACACTGACGGATTGTTTTTATGAAATAAATATTGTTTCTATAGCTGCAAGGCTTTTACTGGCTGTTATCCTCAGCGGAATAATCGGCCTGGAACGAGGTGCCAACAGGCACCCTGCCGGATTCCGGACCCATATACTTGTATGCGTGGGAGCGACCCTTGCCATGATGACAAACCAGTACATCACTGAAGTTTTCGGGTCGACTGACCCTGCTCGTCTTGGTGCACAGGTCATAACCGGCGTAGGTTTCCTGGGAGTCGGCACCATACTGATAACGGGGAAGAACAAAATAAAAGGCCTTACCACAGCTGCAGGGCTCTGGGCCTCTGCGTGTCTGGGACTGGCCTTAGGTATCGGTTTCTATTCAGGTGCTGTAATAGCAGCAGCTGTAATTTTTATCAGCCTTTCTCTGCTGCCGAAAATAGAAAACTATTTTTACAGAAAATCCAGAGTACTGGAGCTTTATATCGAAATCGACAGCATCGAAAATTACAGGAATATCACAAAATATATCCGCTCACTGGATCCGGCATTCTACGAAACACATCTCAGTCAGACCTCTCCTGCGGTAAAAGGAGGCATAGCTTTTAATATCTCTCTCATTCTCCCTAAGAGTCTGAACCGTCAGGATACCATCAGCAGACTTGAATCAATGGACGGAGTGTATATGATAGAAGAAATCAGCTAATCCAGCAGATCTGTTATCTGTCCCAGCTGCTCCATTCGCAGCGGCTTGGTGAGATAATAATCCATTCCCGCTCTGAAAGCCTCATCACGATCTGAATCAAAGGCATTGGCAGTCATAGCTATTATCGGTATATTACTGTCGCAGCGGTTGAGTCCTCTGATCATTACACAGGCCTGATATCCATTCATTACAGGCATCTGGATATCCATGAATATCCCTCTGTAAAATTTTTCTTCTGATGCCATGAACTTATCCACGACCTCTTCTCCATTTTCGGCAACATCAACTTCATATCCCAGGTCCTCCAGATATGTCACAAGAACCTCCTGATTATCATGCTGATCCTCGGCAACAAGAACTATCTGTCTTTCCCTGAGGCTCTGAAGTCTTCTCTGTCTGAAGCTGTCCACATCTGTTATTGCCTCCTGACCTTCTGATATTCTGAAATTGAATACCACTCTTACAGTTGTTCCCACACCTGGTCTGCTCTTGATTTTTATCGTTCCGCCGAACATATCAACAATATTCCTGACAATTGACATTCCAAGACCGGCACCTTTTATCTGATTTACTCTGCTGTCTTCGGCTCTGACAAAAGGCTCGAAAATATGTTTCAGGAACTCCTGATCCATTCCGATTCCGTTATCCTTGCACATAAATTCATATGTCGCAACTTCAGGATCGTTATTACCCTTCTCCTTTATTCTGATTTTGACAAATCCACCCTGCATCGTATATTTGATTGCATTCGTCGCCAGATTTATCACAACCTGAAGAAGATGACCGTAGTCCGCAACAACTTTGCGGTTATATACGTCTTCAGCTGAAACATCAAGTACTATGCTTTTCTGTTCAGCCAGAGGTTCAAGCAAAGATCTCACCTCATCGGCAAAATCATCAACACACATGTCCTGTTCCCTGATAAGCTCTCTGCCCTGCTCTATTCTGGTAATATCCAGCGCATTATCCACAAGCTCTATAAGCCGGTCGCCTGCCTTGCTGATTTTATCCAGGCAGTCTCTGACTTTATCGATATCATCAATATGATGTCTGGCGATATCACACATTCCGATGATCACATTGAGCGGAGTTCTCAGCTCATGTGACATATTGGAAAGGAATTTCGTCTTAGCGATGTTCGCCCGCTCAGCTTCACTGACTTCACTGTTATCATAAGAAATGATATCCGTATAAAGATTTTCTTTTTTCATCCGGCTCTCTCCCTTCTCCACAGCAGAATATAATATATGCCACATTGAATATTGTAACCTCTGTTTGCTGCTGTCTGCAGAGAAAAATATCGACCTGCTGTTCTATATACCTGCAAATTCTTCTCTTTTGAGTCAGAATCAGACAATTATTTCATTCTTTCCTGCTTTATTTTATGATCTATAACGTGTCGTTTTGACAGTTCCGCAGTCACATCCTTTAACGTTATACCCTGCTGAACCATCATAACCATAATGTGATATGCCAGATCTGCTATTTCATAGATAGTCTCTTCTTTATCATTTTTAGCACCGGCTATGATAACTTCTGTGGATTCTTCACCAACCTTCTTCAGGATTTTATCCATTCCCTTGTCAAACAGGTATGTAGTATAGCTACCTTCCTTTGGCGTTGTCTTTCTGCCCTCTATCATTTCATAAAGTGCCTGGTACGAAAACGGTGTCTCTTCAGGGTTCACATATTCCAGATTGAAGAAACAGCTCTCAGCACCTGTATGACATGCCGGTCCGTCTTTAATAACTTCAACGACAAGGGCATCATTATCGCAGTCTGATGTTATGCTGACCACCTTCTGCCTGTTGCCGCTGGTCTCGCCTTTTCTCCAGAGCTCCTGTCTGCTTCTGCTGAAAAAACACGTATACCCTTCGTTAACAGTTATTTCAAGCGCCTCACGATTCATATACGCAACTGTAAGAACCTGCTTTGAATAATAATCCTGTACAATAGCAGGCACAAGTCCCTTTTCATCAAATTTAATTCTGTCAAAATCCATAATTACAATCTTACCTCCACACCCTGCTCTCTCAGATATTTCTTAAGATCTAGTATACTTATTTCTTTGTAATGGAAAATGGATGCTGCAAGCCCTGCATCCATACCATCATGTTTGAAGAGCTCAGAAAAGTCTTCCATTTTACCGGCTCCTCCGGATGCTATTATAGGAACATTCACCCTTGCTGCGATCTCGTCAAGAAGCTCCAGGTCAAATCCTCCTTTGACTCCATCGGTATCAATGCTGTTGACTACCAGCTCTCCTGCACCGCTGTTGACACCGTTTACTGCCCACTCAATGGCATCTATTCCGGTGTTTTCACGTCCACCTTTTGCAAAAAGCCTGAATCTGCCGTCAACACGTTTTATATCCATGCTGAGCACAACGCACTGATCTCCGTATTTTCTGGCTGCCTGTTCTATTATCTCCGGATTCCTGATAGCTCCGCTGTTTACACTGACTTTATCAGCACCGCATTTCAGCACTCTGTCAAAATCATCTAATGTGCTGATACCGCCTCCGACTGTAAGAGGAATAAAAATTTCCGAAGCGACTCTGGTCAGGATATCTGTGAAAAGGCCTCGCTCCTCAACACTTGCGGTTATATCATAAAATACCAGTTCATCAGCTCCCTCCGCATTATAGAATCTTGCCATTTCAACAGGGTCGGATACATCCTGGATTCCTTCAAAGTTCTTTCCCTTTACTACTCTGCCGTTTCTCACATCGAGACACGGTATAATTCTTTTTGTGATCATAATCTGCCTCTTTCACATTATTATTCAGCAAGCTTCACAGCCCGCTCAAGGTCAAGCTTGCCGCTGTATATCGCCTTTCCCAGAATTGCTGCTGCTGCCACATCCCTCAGCGCAGTAATTTCTTCTTCAAAGCTGATTCCACCGGAAGCTGTAACTTCAAGACCTTCTATCTCCTGCAGCTTCCTGTAGGCCTCCATGTTGGTGCCTTCAAGTCCTCCATCCCTTGAAATATCAGTATAAATAATGGACCTGACACCGATATCCCTGAGATATCTGCAGAATTCGAAGCTTTCTCTGTCGGTAATCTCCTTCCATCCGTTGATTGCTACAAATCCGTCTCTGGCATCGACTCCCACAGCTATTTTCTCTCCGTATTTTGTTACCATGGCTTCGAGAAAACCGGGATCTTTTACTGCAATCGTACCCAGAATTACTCTGCCGACACCGAGCTCAAGATACTGTTTTATCCGCTCCTCATCCCTGATTCCGCCTCCAACCTCAACGTACATATCAACCTCTTCGACAATTTCCTTTATTGTTTCGAAATTGACGAGCCGGCCGTCCTTTGCCCCATCAAGATCAACAAGATGCAGGCAGCTGGCGCCTTTTGCCTTGAATGATTTTGCCACATCAACTGGGCTGTCGCTGTAAACAGTCATCTGATCGTAATCACCCTGATAAAGCCTTACCGCTTTGCCGTTTCTTAAATCTATTGCAGGAAATATTTTCATAGCTATACCTCCAGAAATGCTCTGAGAATATTCAGGCCGACTTCTCCACTTTTCTCAGGATGGAACTGTGTGCCGTACACTTTGCCGTTTCTGACTGCACCGGTTATTTTAATACCATACTCCGATGAAGCTATGGTGCTTTCATCACAGTCCTTGCCATAAAAGCTGTGAACATAGTAAACACAGTCGCCCTCTTTTATATATTTAAATAAAGGTTCGTTTGCTGTGAAGGAAAGTGCATTCCATCCGATATGAGGCACCTTCAGTCCCTCAATGCCTGCCGCCTCCAGATCTTCGTCAATAGAGGCTATTATACCTTTAACAAGACCCAGACCTTTGTGAACGCCGTATTCATGACTTTCCTCAAACAGCAGCTGCATTCCCAGGCATATCCCCAGCAGCGGTTTGCCTTTCTTTGTCTGTTCAATAATAGTATCAACAAGGCCTGTAGCTTTGAGTTTAGCTATAGCATCCTCAAAAGCTCCTACTCCCGGCAGTATTATCCTGTCTGCTTTCTCTATATCTTCTGCCTTATTTGTCACTATGGCATCTGCATCCAGATATTTCAGTGAAGCAGTCAGCGAAAACAAGTTTCCCACACCGTAATCTATTATAGCAATCATAATTACAAAACTCCTTTTGTTGATGGTATTTCATCTGCAAATTCTTCTTCTATGGCACATGCCTGTCTCAGCACTCTCCCCAGGCATTTAAAGATACCTTCAATTATATGGTGAGTATTCTCACCGGTCAGCATTTTAATATGCAGGTTCATTCCCAGTTCTCTCGACAATGCTGCCATGAACTCCTTAACAAGTTCAGTATCAAAATTTCCAACCTTCTGTGCCGGAAATTCCACATCAAATCCAAGGTATGACCTGCCGCTGATATCAACCGCACACAGCACGAGAGCTTCATCCATAGGCAGTATCATATTCCCGTACCTGTATATTCCCCGTTTATCTCCCAGAGATTCTCTGAACGCCTGACCGAGAGCAATACCTATATCCTCTGTCGTATGGTGAAAATCCACCTTTGTGTCCCCTTTGCAGTCTACAGCCAGATCAAACCTGCCATGTCTTGCAAATAGCTCCAGCATATGGTCAAGAAAACCAACACCGGTATCTATTTCATATGCACCTGTTCCGTCAATTTCCAGTGCCAGTACAATCTGGGTTTCCCTGGTATCTCTGACGATTTTTTTTCTTCGCATCAGTATATCTCCTTTCAGCCGTCTGCAAGTATTTCTCTTGTTGCATCCGTCAGTGCTTTCATCTCTTCAGGAGTTCCTATGGTTATCCTCACATAGTTGCAGATTTTGTTATCTCTGAAATATCTTACGATTATATTTCTTTCTCTCAGGGCTTTGAAATAAGCTTCTCCTGAAATTCTGTCACTTGAGGCGAAAACAAAATTTGATTTTGACGGAAGCACATCAAATCCAAGTTCTGTCATTTCTTTCACAAAGTCCTCTCTTGTTTCAATAATCCGATTTCTGGTATCATCAAAATACTCAACATCCTTCATAGCCTCTGTACCTGCTAGTATGGACAGTCTGTTCAGATTATACGGATTAAAGCTGAATTTAAGCTTGTTCATATCTGCAATGATTTCCTCTGAACCTATAGCAAATCCGATTCTGGCGCCTGCCAGACTTCTGGATTTGGAGAAGGTCTGTACAACCAGCAGATTATCGTATTTATCTATCAGTCTGACAGCACTGTCCGCTCCGAAATCAACATAAGCCTCATCAATAACCACGAGATTCTCTTCATTATTTACCAGTATACTTTCTATTTCTTCCAGTGTCAAAGCCCTACCTGTAGGAGCATTAGGATTTGTTATCACAATCGTTCCGTCGAGATTGAAATAATCAGATGCTCCAATGGAAAAGTCATCTCTGAGGGGCACTTTTACTCCACGTGCCTGGAAAATATCACAGTACACAGGGTAGAAGCTGTAGCTGATTTCAGGATAATAAATCACGTCATTGCTTCCCCTTAATGCCATGAATATGAAGGCAAGCACTTCATCCGAACCGTTACCTACCATGACCTGCTCCTGTCTCAGCCCGTAGAATTCAGCTATTGCTTCAGTAAGCTCCGACGCAGCCGGATCAGAATACAGCTTCAGTTTCTGCAGCTCTGTGTCATTTATCACATCCAGAACTCTTGGTGATGGAGGGTACGGATTCTCGTTTGTATTAAGCTTGATCAGTCTGCCGGTCACCTTGGGCTGCTCTCCCGGTGTATACGGCTCAAGCGCACTGTATCTGCTGTTAAGAAATCTGCTCATTTTACCTGCTCTCCCAGTTTATTAAGAATCTGACTTATAATCTCATTTTCGAACTTGAAGCTTGTCTTGTTCGCTATAAATCTGGCACTTATATTCTGAAACTCTTCAATTACCTTCAGATGATTCTCCCTCAAAGTGTTTCCTGTTTCAACAATATCCACTATGACATCTGTGAGTCCCAGTATCGGAGCCAGTTCAATGCTGCCGTTAAGCTTGATGATATCTATATCTCTGTTTCTTCCCGCATAAAAATTCTTGGCAACATTCACGTATTTTGTAGCAACTCTCAACGTCCTGTCGGGATCCTCCACGTAATCCTCCGGAGCTGCAACTGCCATCCTGCATTTGCCTATATTAAGATCCAGCAGTTCATATACGTCTGAATTCTGCTCCAGCAGTATATCCTTGCCCACTATACCCACATCAGCTGCATGATGTTCCACATAAACGGCAACATCACTCGGTTTGACGAGAAGATATCTCACATTTTTTTCAGGGCTTTCGAAAACAAGCTTCCTGTTCTGTTCATAATATCCCGGGCAGTCGAAACCTATCGATGCCAGCATGTCGTAAACCTGATCCCCGAGTCTTCCTTTTGGCA
>JALEQY010000023.1 GCA_022763735.1 Clostridiales bacterium | reverse complement strand
TGTTTCATCAGGGCAAAATAAAGTTGTATCAAAATTTTCAATTATCCTTTCGATATATCCTTTTTATCGGATCATATGAAATCAGCTTTTCACAGTATTTTAGATTTAGATACTATAATTTGCAAGTAATGTAAGCGCGGGGATAATATCTTTAATTATGGGAAACTCCATTTTCCCAGTTTGATATAGTCTGCCTTATGACGTAATACCGTTCAGCAAATTCTTCCTGTGTCAATGTTTGGCGGAGCAAAAAATATTTGCCCTGTTTGTAAACCTATAACTGGCTGCCAAACAAGGCAAATATGTTATTTCAATATGTCAATTCTATCATGTTATGATTCATTCGAAGGATTACTGCCACGTTGACAGCCTGCATATCGGATCACACACAGGATCCCATATTGATGCACCGTTCCATTTCACATATTCCTATTTTAACAGCCTGTAAAGACCAAGTGCATAGTAGATTCTTATTATATCCGGCATTTTGTCATGCCTGAAACCCAGACAGTTATCAATAATACTCAGGCGATATTTCACCGTATTTTTATGAACATGAAGCAGTGAAGCCGCCTTGGTTATGCTGCTGTCAGCATCCAGCAGATATATCGCCAGAGTATCAAGTGCAGTCCAGCTGTCACTGCCTGAGTTCAGGCAATCAAGAAGTCTGTCACAGGCATCTATTGTCGCTTCACCCTGGCTGATAAGATCATTGCATTTTCTGGCGAACTCAATGTCACCTGCACTGAACCAGTGCCGCATCGGGAATATTTTTCTGGCATCATCAAGGTGCTCCAGATTGCACAGATATGAATCGCGAACCTCTGTGGTATTGTGAAGATTGCTGAATCTGGAAAGAAATATAGTGTGATCGATTGTCCTGACCTCATTTAATATCTCATCTGCCTGCTGCTTTGCATCCTTCTCTGTGTATGGTGTACTGGAAAAAATCAGAAGACTTTCCTCGTAAACATCTGCAAAGACAAGATCAGCACAGCTTTTAAGATAATCACACAGCGTATCGGCATTTTCCTGAAGAACATCAATCGAGTCCTCCTGACTGCCGGCAAGAACCCACATTTCATGAATTTCTGAAATCTTAATATGAAAAATATCAGCAAGGCGATTCATTTTAATCGGGTCATCCTGCAGTATGGCACGAACCAGCTCACGTATTGCTACAGAACCATGTCCCTTCCCCCATATATTGACACATATTCTGACAACATCAGCGACCTGATCCTGAAGTCTCTGGCTTATAGCTGCACCCTCTTTCACAAGGAAAAGGCGCATCGGAGAATCATTGTCCGGAATAATCGGAAACGAATATACGCTGTAATCCGAAGGCAGCATATCAGCAGGAGCGAGTCCTTCTGCAACGTCACAGAAATCCGATAAATGTGCCACCAGTTCGGGTTCTATTCTCTGAGGCCATGCAGATATGTTCAGAAGATTATACGATGCATCAGTTAAAACTACTGAGGACAGAATATCATCACTTACCATCCTTAATACGGTACTGATCGTTCTCTGATGCTCCGGAAGTCTGGAAACTCTAGCCAGAATATCGGATACCAGAAATTCATGCTTTGATCTGTCGTTAAATATATATTCCGTCACATCATTGATCACTTCACCATAGCGAAGATTCTTTGATGCGGGCATCTGAATCAGTACGAAATCCGCCTCATCTGCGATATCGATAAGACGTTTATCTACCCCGGGCATATATATCCCGACATAAAAAAGAATAAGTCCCACTTCTCCGCCTTCGGCAAGACGTCTGATGTTTGCTGCCTGTTTATCCACATCATCTGCACAGTTCAGAAACCCGGTAATAACTATTTCGCTTCCGAAGAACTCCCCTTGTCTGAACAGACCATCCACCAGAATAGCAGGATCGGCTGACTCAAGAACAGAGATAGATGACACAATTCTGTTCAGACCCTTCTTCCCTGCTATCACTTTCGCCT
The DNA here is from genome assembly GCA_022763735.1 of Clostridiales bacterium. Classification (GTDB taxonomy): domain Bacteria; phylum Bacillota; class Clostridia; order Peptostreptococcales; family Anaerovoracaceae; genus Lentihominibacter. Next base: position 5,299 of record JALEQY010000023.1, on the reverse strand, counting down.
GCCGCAGGGACGGAAGCTGCAATAAATCAGCTACAGTTACACTCATGACATTCCTCCGCAATTATCTGCAATCGAACAATAAAATTATCATATACCCAGTATATTTGCCCTGATATCAGGTATCAAGAATATTTTACTATTTTTCATTTTTTAATCCATTTGTCCTAAAGGACAAATATACCCGGGATTATTTCTGCTTTACAGACAATTTCAATATGACCCATGCAAGAATAGAATATCAATTATTAGCACTATATTATTCAGGAGGTTTATATGGAAGAGAACAAAGCTGCTAAAAGTCATGATAAAGGCATATCGCAGATATTGCCTCATGAGAAACGGTCATGGCCCGGAATTGCGTTTATCTGGGTAGGAACCATGATCTGCATCCCGATGCTGATGGTCGGAGGCATTTTCGCCGGGACTTTAACGGTACCGTCCATTTTGCTTGTTACTGTGACAGGCTTCGCAATATGCTGCCTGCTGATGGTCTTCGCAGGAATCGTGGGAAGCGACCTGGGATTGAACTCATCCATGACATCAACGAGAGCTTTCGGCATGACAGGAGCCAATTTTACAATGGCACTGGTGGTATTCATCGCAGAAGCCGGATGGTTCGCAGTTCAGACAGCAACATGTGCAATGGCGTTCAATACATTGCTTGAGGTTTTTGATGTGTCGTTCCCATTCTGGGCATCGTGTGTCATCTGGGGTGCAATCATGTGCATCACTGCCGTATATGGAGTTAAATGGATGTCTGTGCTCAACTACATCGCTGTCCCGCTGCTTCTGATACTCTGTATTTACGGAGCAGTCCACTCTGTTAATGTTGCCGGATGGGATACTATCAGCAATACGGTTACTGCAAACGCCATGTCAATCCCGGCAGCAGTATCAACGGTAATCGGGCTTTTCGCACTGGGAGCGACCTGCAACTCTGATTACACACGTTACTGCAGAACCAGGGCAGATGTGGTCAAAGCAACTGTACTTGGAGTTCTGCCGGCGGCAACCATCATGATAATGGTAGGTGCCATCATGGCCCTGGGAACAGGTAATTACGATGTAACCAGCATGTTTGCAGGGCTGGGACTTCCGATTCTTTCCATGGTGGTGCTGGTGCTGGCTACATGGACCACCAACACAGGCAATGCCTATATGTCCGGTCTTGCTGCATGTAAAATGTTCTCCGTCAAGGATAAGCACAGACCGATAGTCACGATGATTGTAGGCATCCTGGGAATCGTTATGGCGATTATGGGTCTTGCTGATTTCCTCAATACATATATCAGTATCATAGGAGCTGTAGTTCCTCCGATTATGGGAATCATTATTGCTGATTACTGGGTGATCTGCAAAGGTAACAGGAACATATGGAAGCCTAAGAAAGGAATCAACTGGGTCGGCATTATCTCATGGGTGCTGGGCGGCGGTTTCGCTCTGCTGGAAACCCTCGGTATCCTCACGGTGTTAAGCCCTGCCCTCGATGGCGTTATTATTGCTTTCGCAGCATATATCGTGCTGTACAAGCTGCTTCAGAATACTTCTCTGATCGGACAGGGAGATCTGACCATTGAAGAAGCTACAGCAATAGCGAAATAAGGAGGTGTCTGCTTTGCGTATAATTAATAAGAAAGATATTGAAGATATTGCTCTGGGGGCTGCGCTGCTGGGAGCCGGCGGCGGCGGAGATCCGTATATCGGCAAACTCGTTGCCATGGGTGCTGTGGATGAGCACGGACCTGTCACCATGCTGGATCCGCAGGAAGTGCCGGATAATGCACTGGTTGTTCCGATAGCCATGATGGGAGCACCTACAGTACTGGCAGAAAAGGCCATCGGTGAAAACGAGTACAAAACCCTCTCCAGTATGATATCACAATTTTTCGGTAAAGAAATATATGCTTTCCTGCCTATTGAAGCCGGCGGAGTGAACTCCATGCTGCCTATAGCGGCATGCGCCAGACTGGGAATTCCATTAGTGGATGCCGACGGCATGGGAAGAGCATTTCCGGAGCTGCAAATGGTCACCTTCACCATCGGAGGTATTAATGCATCGCCTATGGCACTGACTGATGAAAAGGGGAATTGTGTAATATTCGAAACAATTACGAACAAATGGACGGAAGAGCTTGCCAGAGCTGTTACTATGAGCTGCGGCGGAGCAGTTTCTGTCGCTCTCTACCCGATGACAGGAAAGCAGATGAAAGAATTCTCTGTCAGAAACATAGTTACAAGAAGCCAGAAGCTGGGCGAAGCTATACGCACCGTGAAATCCTGCACAGATAAAACCCCGGAAGAACATTTCTTGTCCTTTTCCGAAAGCTACAAACTGTTCAAGGGTAAAATCTCCGACGTGCTGCGGGAAACCAGAGGTGCATTTAACTTCGGCAAAGTAATGCTGGAAGGAATCGGAGAGTATAAAGGCAGTGAGGCCTACGTGGAATTTCAGAACGAAAATCTGCTGGCCTGCGTGAATGGTGAGATCCTGGCGACAGTACCCGACCTGATATGTCTGGTTGATGCTGAAACCTTCGTCCCTGTCACCACCGATGCCCTTAAATACGGTAAGCGAGTGTATGTAGTGGGTCTGAAATGCTTCGAAATGTGGAGAAGTGAGGCAGGACTCAAATTAGTGGGACCTCGCTATTTCGGATGTGATACAGACTATATCCCGGTGGAAGAAAGATGCAAAGGAGGCACAGCGAGTGTATAAGTTAGGTATAGATGTAGGCGGCACTAATACTGACGCCGTACTGATCAACGATAAACTGGAGGTCATTGCTGAAATCAAGCGACCCACTTCAGGAGATATATATGACGGAATCATGTCTGCAGTCAGAACAATTCTAAAAAAATCCGGTGTGAATCCTTCTGATATCGGTCAGGCTATGCTGGGTACAACTCAGTGCACCAATGCCATCGTGGAAAGAAAGCATCTGGCTGATGTCGCCATGCTCAGAATCGGTGCTCCGGCAACTCTGGGAGTTCCCCCGATGACAGACTGGGAAGAAGATATCAGAAAAACTGTCATTGCATACCAGATTATCGGAGGAGGTTTTGAATACGATGGCAAGCAGCTGGCTCCACTGGATGAAGACGCAGCCAGAGCCTTTTTCCGTCAGGTGAAAGGGAAAGCGGAATCCATAGCGATTTCCTGTGTTTTTTCCACCATCCGCAACGACCATGAGCTGAGAGTCGCAGAAATATGCAGAGAAGAACTGGGCGAAAATGTACACATCTCCGTATCAAGTGAAATCGGGTCTATGGGGCTTGTGGAGCGTGAAAACGCAACGATTCTCAATGCCGCCCTTTTTCATGTGGCAGAAAGCTTCACAGAAGGATTTGCGAAATCCCTGCAGGAACTGGGAATAACCGGAGCTGATGTATATCTCTCTCAGAATGACGGAACCCTGATGACCATGGAGCAGGCAAGAAGATATCCTATTCTGACTATTGCCTGCGGTCCGACAAACTCCATCAGAGGTGCCAGCTATCTGTCGAAAATGGAAAACGCACTGGTTATCGATGTTGGCGGAACTACCACAGATCTGGGGGTTATCCAGAACGGATTCCCTCGAGAATCCAGTATAGCTGTCACCATCGGAGGAGTACGAACAAATTTCAGAATGCCGGATGTAGTTACAATAGGTCTTGGAGGCGGGTCCATCGTGAGGCAGCAGTCTGACGGCAGTGTAACCGTAGGTCCTGACAGCGTCGGGTATCAGATTACCGAAAAAGCTCTGATTTTTGGCGGTGATACTGTAACGGCTACAGATATTGCTGTCCGCCTGAACATGTTTGACCTGGGAGACAAGGAAAAGGTTTCCCACCTCGGTACCGAATTTGCAGAAAAAGCTATGGCAAAAATAAAATCCATGGCAGAGGATGCTATTGATGCCATGAAAGTTTCAAATGCTGATGTTGACGTTATTCTGGTAGGCGGCGGATCTGTCATTCTCCCGGAAACTCTGGAAGGAGCCGCTTCAGTGCTGAAACCCGAGTTCTTCGGAACTGCCAATGCTATCGGGTCAGCAATATCAAAGGTCAGCGGAACCTTTGAGAAACTTATAGATTACGACAAGGTTCCCCGGGAAGCTGCGCTGGAGGAGGCTAAGACTGAAGCTGTCGAAATGGCTGTTGAAGCCGGTGCCCTGCGCGAAACAGTGGAAATAATAGATGTGGAGGATGTTCCTCTGGCTTATTATGCGGGCAATACAAACAGAGTTAAAATCAAGGCAGCCGGAGATCTGAGATAGACTGTTTTATCGTACGTGGTAACATTAGGCAATGTTACCACGCATACTGTAATTCCCGAAATCCCCCTGAATTTTCTTGATATATAAAATTCTGAATATCCCAGCTTCTGCGCCAGCCGAGGCAGCGTAATCGCCTCATCACCGAAAAGTTTTTCACTTGATTTCACTTGCACACATATTATACTTCCTTTTTCTATGGAATTGCCACCCTTAACTGTTTGCACATTGGCTCTTCCGACAGACCCAATTATGGTGTATTATGATATAGAAATCATAACAAGGATGGATAGAGCGATGAATTACACTTACAGATTACTTTCACAGGAACAGGTATTCGGAGAAAAGAGAATAGATTTAATCAGTGCAATTGGTACAGTATGCAGCGCATCTGATTTCGCAGTGATTTCAGGGGCAGATATCAGTGAAAAAGGAACAGGCAAATGGTTTCTGTCCTCTGCTTCAGGGTATGGAGATGTATGTATGGTCGATGAGTCCGGCAATCAGAGGATGGCATACGCTACAGCCCGCGGAGGCGTGCGCCCTGTAATCGAGTATCCCGATATTTCCCGTCTCTCCTGCACAGCAGTTAAAGACATCTCCGGTTTTGAAGAAGCAGCATTCGGTGAATACCCCCAGAACACAGCTGACAGAGCACTGGCAAGAACTCTGGAACAGGAATTCTCCGAGGGCCGACTGATAAAAACCGGCAAAAAATACAACGCACAGCACGAAGAATTCCAGCATAACGGCGGTAAGTACATCCGAGTGCCTTTTGCACTGGAAAATGCACTCGTCCTCTCAGATGGCAAAAGCTATAAAAACGGCGATATTGTATGGCTCAAAGTTTCTCCTGTCAGATGGCTGTATGATGCAGAAGCGGGACTCCTTGTCAGCAGAACGATTCTTGCGGCGGGCGTGCTCTTTTCAGGCGAAAACTACTACGACGGAGATTTCGAAAAAACCGCCATATATAATTATATGAACACAACGTTTGCAGACGATCTGGTTCCCAGTGTCCTTCGCGAAATGACTCCCGAGGA
>JALEQY010000098.1 GCA_022763735.1 Clostridiales bacterium | reverse complement strand
TGTACCTTCCTCAAGCTTCAGACCGGTTTCAAATCCGTCCACAGCACATAATGCGGATATTCTGTTATGAACCATGGGATTATCTTTATATGGCCTGACTGAATCAGGATGACCCAGCACTTCTTCATCAACTTCAGAACTTATTGTAAATGATGGTGCAACTTTTGACATAAGCTTCACTATTCTGTAAAGGACATCCGGTACCGGCCTTACAAGCCTTATCCATGGAGCAGAAATAATATAACCTGATATATCACCATTCAGTTCTCCCCTGCTCCTGTAATCCAGCACTATATTTCCGCCCATGCTGTGGCCATACAGAATCACTTTCTTTGCAGGATACTTTGTCCTGGCAAATCTGATAAGTTCTGTGACGTCATCAAGCACATCTTTTCGCGGGGCACAATGTCCCTTTTTTCCTGCAGAACTGCCATGACCTCTCAGATCCATTGCAGCAGCTGCCATGTTTTTTTCTCTCAATACTTCCGCAACTCTGTCAAACCTGCCGCCATATTCTCCGATGCCATGAACTATACATATCACTTTATCCGGCTCATTCACATCCCAAAGATAACCATTTATTATCCCATCTTTAAGCTTTCTTAGAACATAATTCCTGTACATACATCACCTGACCCTTCTGGAATCACGTATTCGTTCCATTATATTCCTTAATTATTACATTTTGTAAAATAGTTATTGATATTCATTCATGCATAAGATAAACTTTTTAATACACTCTCCAATAATCAACGCAGAAAGAGACTGCTCGGTAAATATTCTATCGGAAAGGAGGACGCACCATGAAGAAAAAATCATGCACATTATGTGGCTGTTCGTATGGCGACATCTACGCATTTAAAAAAGGCAGTGTATGTGAAGATTGCCTGCAGTATCTGAAATCAGATATCAAAGCAGATGATCATGTGCGAGCCGGTGATTAATACCGATACCTCACTTTCTCTTTCTGCCGCGGTTATTGGAGCCGTGTGTCCGCTTATTCTTCTGCGCAGCCAGTTTCTTTTTTGTTCTCGGTTTCATTACTGAATAACCGAATCTGCCTATCTCATGTTCCCGCAGTTCATAATAATGCCCGTGATTATAAGCAATCAGACCTGCCCTGTCCAGACGCAGGCGTCCATCTTCGTCCATAAGATTCTCGTCTGCCGATACACTGACAATATCTGCAATAAACATATCATGTGACCCCAGCTCTTTTATTTCTTTTACCCTGCATTCAATGCTGACCGGAGATTCCTTTATTGAAGGACATTTAACAACCCTGCTGCTGTCAGGTGTCAGATTCTGTTCCCTGAATTTGTCAACATCTCTTCCTGAACGCACACCACAGTAGTCAGTTGCATAAGCCAGCTTGCGTGTAGTCAGATTTATCACAAACTCTCCGGTTTTTCTGATTATATCATATGAATATCTTTCTTTTCTGACAGATATATATGTCATCGGCGGATCCGAATTGATTATGCCTGTCCATGCGATGGTTATTATATTTTTTTCATTTCCTTCACCGCAGGACACCATTACTGCGGGTACAGGATTCAGCATTGTGCCAGGTTTGAATTCCAGTTTAGCCATTATAATCTTCCTCTGTGTATCATCCTCTAAGCTTATTCAGCACTTTCTCAAAATCTTCCGGCAGCGGACTCTGAAACTCCATATACTCACCTGTAGACGGATGCACAAATCCCAGAATACCTGCATGCAGCATCTGCCGTTTTGCTCCCTGTCTGTTTTTTACCGGGCCATAAAGTTCGTCACCTAGCAGCGGATGCCTGATATATGACATGTGCACTCTGATCTGATGAGTCCTTCCTGTTTCAAGCACCGCTTCGATATATGTGAACTGTCCGAAACGCTCCAGCACTTTATAATGTGTGACCGCATGTTTTGATCCGATGTCAGTTACAGCATTTCTCAGTCTGTTTCCGGGGTCTCTTCCGATAGGTTTATCGACAGTCCCCTCATCTTCCCGGATATTATTATACACTATAGCCCTGTATCTTCTCGTTATCGAATGTTCCGCCAGCTGTGAAGACAGACTGCTGTGTGCTCTGTCGTTCTTTGCCACCATCAGCAGACCGCTTGTGTCCTTATCTATTCTGTGAACTATTCCCGGTCTTATTATTCCGTTAATCGACGACAGGTTGTCACCGCAGTGATACATCAGTGCATTTACAAGCGTGCCGGAGCTGTTCCCGGGCGCAGGATGTACCACCATTCCTGCCGGTTTGTCCACAACAAGAAGATCATTGTCCTCATAAACAATAGTCAGAGGAATAGCCTCCGCTGTGATTTCAAGCGTCTCAGGCTCCGGAATATATATTTCCACCGCATCACCTGAAGCCGCCTTGTACTTCTTCTGACTGCATACTCTGCCATTTACTGTTATACTGCCTTTTTCAAACAGTTTCTGTATGAAGTTTCTAGAGTAATCTTCCAGTGCAACAGAAAGAACCAGATCTAATCTGGTTCCATTCATTTCTTCATCTATTGTAAGTTTTACTGTTCTTGAATTATTCCCGCTCATCGCTGTCGTGCTTCCTTTCAATAAAAATAATATATAAAAGCAGCAGTCCACAGCCTGCGCATATGAAAATATCAGCGATATTGAATACAGGGAAAACTCTGAAGTCAAACATATCAACCACATATCCCTGTGCTGTCCTGTCAATCAGATTTCCCAGCCCTCCGCCGCAGATAAAAGAAATCGACAGCAGATAGAATCTGTTCCACGTTTTTCTCCTGACATACAGCAGTATCATACCTGCAAGCATAACAACAGCAGGCATAACTACTAGAATCAGCCACTGCTGCTCCCACATGCTGAAGGCGGCACCTCTGTTCTGAACATATGTTATATGAAAAACATTTTCAATCAGGGGAATAGTCTCACCGACAGCCAGATTGGATGAAACCAGCAGTTTCACTATCCTGTCAGAAACAATTATCGCTGCAATTATCAGATAATATATCATAAAACCGGGGATGACAATCCCTCCTCACCTAATATTTTATATTTCTTACGGTTTTAGTTTTATCCAGATCGTCCTGACTCTCCTCAATTGCCTTGTCACTTACAACCTGAGTTCTGGAAAGGTCTGAGTTTTCACCTGTCAGCATTCCCGGGAGGTCATCAAAGTCATCTATTCCGAGTTCCGGGAACATTTCCCCGCTCAAAGATTCAAACCTCTCCAGTTCAGACTGCAGAAGCCTCTTGTATCTTGTTCTGAAATCAATAAATCTTGATTTCATAGCCTGGCTTTCTTCTGCGATTTTATCTGCCGTTTCTCTTGCTTCCTTCTGTATCAGCTGCGCATCCAGCTCAGCATTTTTGAGGAGAATATCAGCACGTTTCTCTGCACTGACAGAAATGTCCGACATAAGTGCCTTGGCAGCTTCCAGCGTTTCCAGCACAGTCCCCTGAGAACTTCTGTATCTTTCGAGTTCTTCCACGAGACGGCTGTTCTCTTCCCGTGTCTGACGCAGCTCATCAATGAGTCTCTCCATATCAATAGTGATCTCGTCAAGGAATTCGTTTACTTCATCTTCTTTATATCCTCTGACTGCTCTTGTGAATTCTTTTTCCTGAATATCGATAGGTCTGATCATTTATCGCTTCCTCCTATTTCCATGGATTTGAATCTGCACTGTCTCCTCCGAAGCTGTACGGTTTGTTCTCGCCTTCCGCGGATATCGCTACATTTTCAGGAGCAAATATGAAAATATTGTTTGCAACCTTCTGAACGTTACCGTTCAGTGCATATGTAGCTCCTCCCAGGAAATCAAATATCTTTCTGGCTGTATCTGAATCCAGCTTCTCGAGATTGACAATTACAGGTTTTCGGCTCTTGAGACTGTCTACAAGCTTGGAGCATTCATCAAATCCCTTCGGTTCGATAACCACAAGCTTGAATGCTGTTGTGAGCGCTTTGACTGTTCTGTTCTCCATCGGTACAACATTATTCATATCGAATTTTGACGATGCGGACATTGAAGATCTGGTTTCTACAGGTTTCCTGTCATAATAACCTGATTTTCTGTATTCTTCCTCCTCCACTTCCACTTCTTCATCTTCATATTCTTCAAATCCCATGAGATCTTTAAATTTTGTAAAAACTCCCATTTTTTCCTCCTGTTATATGTTGTAGTTTCTTTCTCCGAAAATAGCACTTCCTACTCTCACAAGGTTGGATCCGGCTTCGATCGCAACAGTGAAATCATGAGACATTCCCATTGACAGATATTTGAAGTCAAGTCTCTCATGCTCAATCCTGCCGAACTGATCATACTGTTTCTTCACTTCCTCAAAATAGACTTTTATCTCTTCTGGATTCTCTGCAAAAGGAGCAATGCACATAAGACCTCTGATTCTTATGTTTTCACAATTTTCAAGAATGTCATGTATCAGTTTTTCTGTCTCATCTGTGGTTATTCCGAACTTGCTTTCTTCCTGAGCGGAGTTCACCTGGAGCAGAATATCCATCGTTATGCCGTGACTCTTCGCTCTTTTATCAATTTCAACCGCCAGTTTATATGAATCCACTGAATGAATCATGCTTACTTTATCTATGATATATTTTACCTTGTTCGTCTGCAGATGACCTATCATATGCCATTTTACCGGCTTTACAGCATCATATTTATCCATTATTTCCTGGACTTTATTCTCTCCGATATCTGTAACACCTGCATCTATAGCAATATTAATTTCTTCCGGAGTTCTGGTTTTGCTCACTGCCACAAGAAGCACATCGTCAGCACTTCTGCCGCATCCCTCTGCAGCTGTCTTTATCTGTTCATTTATCTTCTCCAGGTTTGCTCTGATATCTTCCATTATTCTTTCTCCTCCTCTTCCTTATCGTCCTTCAGGTCCTTTTCCAGCACACCCTGCGGATGTTTCAGCACTTCGTCATAAACATTTACCGTATAAACCTGCTGGCCCTCATCGTTAATGAAAGTTGTATCCCTTATAACAGATTCCTTATCATCACTTGCTATTATACTCACTGGTTTGAAACTGTAATCTCCATTCTTATCTTTAACATATACACCCTTCTGCCCGTTTTTCTCCACAATGCATTTATTCTTCACTATAAGTCCTGCATTATCACTTATAACAATATTCATATCTTCTGCCCTGCTTCTGGCGAAGGTTTCATAATATACATCCAGATAAAACAATACACGAAAGCCTTTGTCCTCCTCTATGACCTTGTAGACTTCCGCTTTGACATCCCCATCCGGCAGTTCTATAGTGACGTCTCTGCCCTCATAATAGCTTTCGGCAGTCTCTTCGTCCACCCAGCACAATATATACCATTTATCATCTGCGGAGATTTTGTATACAGGTTCTCCCTTTATCACTGAATCTCTTTTAAGATCAGCCGGTTTGAATGACAGACTTTCAACTGTTTCCCGTTTGATTTTCTCCATATTGTCAAATGTAAAATAATCTTCGTAGCCGTCAATGCAGTAACATACTACACCACTGATGGGAGCATCATATTTATTTGAAATGCCATCAAAGCCTTTGAGCCTCTCCGTATATTCAGAAAACCGCGGTTGTTTATCTTTATCTGAATCCGAGGTTTCCTTTTCTATTGATACAACAGCATTGCCTTTCTTGACAGCAGTACCTTCCTCCTCATAGTATCTGATTTTACCCGATCCGGAAGCGATACACACACTCTCATCCTTGATGAAATACCCTTTTGTATCATATGAAATAATAAGATCTCCCGGCTCCAGAGTCTGTGTTGTCTCAAAGATATCAGTCACCTTCGGCAGCACTTCAACTATTACAAATAACAGCAGCAATAATATAATATAAACAGAAATTGCTTTTTTTCTCTTGGTTGTCAGCTTCGTTTTCATTGTTTTATTTTACACCATAGCCTTTAATCTTTCAATCTCTATGGCTTTATTTTACTTATTTCTTCCACTATTTCAGCCTCTTCTTTTGAGAATCGCTCCGGATTCTTCACATATTCTTCAAACATATCAGGCCTTCGTTCCTTTGTAAGCAGCAGTGCTTCCCTGAACTTCCACAGATTTATCAGTTTATGATTTCCGCTCACCAGCACTTCAGGCACATCAAGCCCTCTGTATCTTCTCGGCTTTGTATACTGAGGATGCTCCAGCAGCCCTGAATATATAGATTCATCCAGTGCCGAATCAGCATTCCCCAGCACATCAGGCAGCAGCCTTGCAACTGAATCAATCAGCACCATCGCCGGCAGCTCTCCTCCCGTAAGCACATAATCGCCTATGGAAACCTCTTCTATATTCCAGTAATCCAGAACCCTCTGGTCCACACCTTCGTAATGCCCGCACAGAATCACCAGTTCATCCAGTTCTGACAGTTCACTTATCTTCTGCTGATCCATTATTCTGCCTCTCGGTGACATATATATTATCTTCTTGTTATAAGCATCTACCGATTCCAGTGCACCAAAAATAGGGTCAGCCATCATGACCATCCCTCCTCCGCCTCCGAAAGGATAATCATCAGCCTTGTTATGCTTATCATTGCTGAAATCTCTTATATCTGTAAGCCTTATATTTATTATGTTTTTCTCTGCCGCTCTTCCCAGAATGCTGCTTGTAACAGGCGCAAACATTTCAGGGAACAGGGTAAGCACATCGATTTTCATACAATCACTGTTTCTCCATTACAAATCAAGCAGCCCGTCAATAAGCCGTACTGTTATCTGGCGACTGCTTCCATCTATATCCATAATAAACTGGTCCACTTTTGGAATCAGAACTTTTTTCCTGTTTTCCAGCTCAACTTCAAAAATATCCTGTGCTGTATTCTGTATTACATCGGTAACTATGCCCAGCACATTTCCATCCTCTTCTCTGACAATCATTCCTATTAAATCTCTGACATAAAATTGTCCTTCTGGCAGCGGAGGAAGGTCAAGATCTGTTATGAACAGGTCACTGCCCCTGGCACGTTCAGCTGAATCTCTGTCATTAATTCCTTCAAGCTTGAGAACAACCATGTTTTTCTGTGTTCTCACTTTTTCTATCCTTACAAGCTTATCACCGACATATATCTCAGGAGTCTCCTCATATGCCTGAATGCTGTCGGAATAATTATACACCTTGACTTCTCCCTTAAGCCCGACCACATTGACAATTTTGCCGATTTTAATTTTTTCCATCCTTCTATTCTCACCCAAAACAATACAGGCACATATATATGAAATACATGTGCCTTCTCGATTTCTATTGAACTATTTCAACAACCACTCTGGCATTAGCTTTTGTCGCTGCCGCTTTTACAACGGTTCGAAGAGCTTTCGCGATTCTCCCCTGCTTACCGATAACCTTTCCCATATCTTCTGAGGCTACTCTAAGCTGTATGATTGTAGTGCCATTGGACTGTGACTCGGAAACCTCAACAGCCTCCGGATGTTCAACCAGAGATTTTGCAATTGCACTAACCAGTTCCACCATCAGTTTCACCGCTTTCTTAAATAATACCGTTTTTCTTGAAAAGGAACTTGACTGTATCTGTAGGCTGAGCTCCGTTTCCTAACCATTTTTTAGCTTTTTCTTCATCAATGCTGATAGTAGCAGGTTCTGTCATTGGATTGTAGTATCCGATTTCTTCAATAAATCTGCCGTCTCTAGGTGATCTTGAATCTGCAACTACCACACGATAGAAAGGCTTTTTGTGAGCTCCCATTCTCTTAAGTCTGATTTTTACCATTTTCTTTATTTCCTCCTAAAATATTATCTGAAATAATTTGTCATTTATACTGCACAAGGCTTCTTTGTTAAAAGCCTCGGAACATTCTGTTCATCCTTCCCGCTCCACCTTTGCCGGTGAAGCTTTTCATCATCTTTCTCGATTCATCATATCTCTTCACAAGCTGATTTATCTTTGATACCGGCTGTCCGGAGCCTGCAGAGATTCTCTTTCTTCTGCTGGCATTAAGAATAGAAGGATTCTCTCTCTCTTCCTTTGTCATCGACTGTATGATTGCTTCCATCTGAACGAATTCCTTCTCGCTCTTTTCGATGTCCACATTCTTCATAGCCTTGCTGTTCATTCCCGGCAGCATATCCAGCATCTTGGTGATGCCTCCCATTTTTCTTATCTGGCCCATCTGCTCCAGAAAATCTTCAAGAGTGAATTTATTTTTCCTTATTTTTTTCTCAAGCTCTTCAGCCTTCTTTTCATCATATTCCTCCTGGGCTTTCTCGATGAGCGTCAGCATATCTCCCATACCCAGAATTCTGCTGGCCATTCTCTCAGGATGGAAAGGCTCCAGAGCATCGAACTTCTCTCCCATACCGACAAACTTGATAGGCCTTCCGGTAACCTTCTTGGTGGAAAGTGCTGCACCGCCTCTGGAATCACCATCCATCTTGGTCATTATGATGCCGTCGATGCCCAGCTTGTCATTAAAACCTTCTGCAGCATTTACAGCATCCTGACCTGTCAGTGCATCCACCACAAGCAGAATTTCATGAGGCTTCACAGCTTTTTTGATGGTTACCAGTTCTTCCATAAGCTCTTCATCGATCTGCAGACGTCCTGCTGTATCGACAATCAGAACATTATATCCTTTTCTTTCTGCCTCTTTCATGGCCGCAAGAGCAATCTTCTCAGGCTCTCTGCAGTCTCTCATCGTGAATACAGGTGTATCCACTGCTTTTCCTACCACCTCCAGCTGGTCGATAGCCGCAGGCCTGTATATGTCACATGCACACAGCATAGGATTCTTACCGTTTTTCTTAAGGTAATTTGCCAGCTTACCGCATGTCGTTGTCTTACCTGTACCCTGAAGACCAACCATCAGATAAACCGTGAATCCCTTTGGAGAATATGTCAGCTTGCTGCCTGTTCCCCCCATAAGTTCTGTCAGCTCTTCATTTACTATTTTTATTACCTGCTGTCCCGGAGTAAGGCTCGCCATCACCTCTTCTCCGAGGGCCTTCTCCTTGACGCTGGCTACAAAGTCCTTCACAACCTTGAAATTCACATCCGCCTCAAGGAGTGCCAGCTTGACTTCACGCATTGCCGCATTGACATCAGCCTCTGTGAGACTTCCTTTTCCCTTGAGTCCTTTGAAGACATTCTGCAGTTTTTCCGATAATCCTTCAAATGCCATAGGATTAATCCTCCAATTTATCTATGATAAGTTTAACTTTTTTCAGTTCATTAACGGCTTCTGCTGCACCGGCCTGATGTCTCTCCTGCAGCCTGCCTATCACATTATCTATTATTCCGTCTATTTCCTTTACAGCTTCGCTGCTTTTCTGAAATTTTGCTACAAGGCCAAGCTTCTCCTCATAACTCTTCAGTGATTTCTCAGCATTTTTCAGTGCATCGTGAACGCCCTGTCTGCTGATATCGAATTCAGCGGCAATTTCCGAGAGTGACAGATTCTCCTCATGATAGAGTTCCATTACTTCTTTCTGTCTCTTGGAAAGAAGTTGTCCATAAAAGTCATAAAGCAGACTGGCCTGTGTGATTTCGTCTATTTTCATATTCCACCCTCCGGTCTGTCTTCATTTATGCAGCTTCTATGTCAGTTCTCACCGACAAGCCGCACTACTTGACACTACAACAGTATACAACAGCTAAATATTGCTGTCAAGTTTTTTTCCTTAACACAATTAATTCTTTGCCGGCCGGAGCTGCTATCCGAGAATATATTTTGTTTTCAGCATCTGAATTCAATATTTGCAAACACATCACCGTCTGCAGCCTGCATTGATATTATCTCTATGCCATCATCACAGCTATATCTGTGTGGAATCATAATATCTCCATATTTCGCTGCTGTTCTGTACTCTATCCTGACAGTACTGTATTTATAATCATCCGGCAGGCACTCCTCCGCCAACTGCAGATATTTCGAATTATTCATATGCCTGTTTATATCAATGTGATACCTGCATACCGTCTGCTCAGGCAGCACCATCGGCTCCGCATCCTTCGGCAGTCTGATTTTTCTCGGCAAATATGTCATTCCCTGAAATTTCTCGTCAATCGGTACTGCGGCAACAATTTCAGCAGGAACAGCCGTTGCTTTCATCTGATTAAGATCTATGAAGGCCCCGCCGGCATAAGATGATATCCTCACATTACCATCCTTATCATATATATTGGTATTTCTGAAACCATAGCTGTTCTTCAGCTGATACACCGCAGTAACCACATCAACCGTCTCGCCATAATATACCGGCTCATGGAGATTTATCTGCCTTGAGACAAGAAACATCGTGATATTTTGAGCTTTGAAGTATTCCTGCACCTGCGCTTCACTGTCAAGCTGAAATCCTGAACAGTCCTGCATGAAATCTACAGCAGCTCCCAGCGTCAGTGTTCCGTCAGCACCAACATGGCTGTTTCCCACCTGTCTTACTATTTTATACATCTGATTTCTTTCCCTTTCTCTTCATTGCATTAAGCTCTGCTTTCTGCTCCGGAGTTAACCTATAACTTTCCCTCGCCTTCTGCAATGCTTTATTATATGTAAAGTCATCAAGAACGCTATCTTTCATATAGGCTTTTGTCTCGTCATAGAATTTCACGAAGCATACCGACAGCATCCAAGCTACCGCCATTTTTACATAATACCCATCGTGTTTTATTCTGTCTGCATGATGAAACAATTTATCCAGATATTCCTCATTCACATAGTAGTCAAGCAGCATCACAACACTGAATCTCACCGCATATTCATCATCAGATTCCAGAAACTTCTGCAGATAATCGTACATTTCCGCCATGTGATTTCGTGTCGCCTTCAGTCCGGCACAGAAGACATCACAGATTGCCCAGTTTGAAATTTTCGGGACATATTGATCTATCTGCTGCTTAAGCCATGACAGCTCCGGTCGCTTTACAAGACCTATAATCATTCCCTGAAGCATTATTTCCTCGTAATAATCATTGCCGATTGTTTTCACGAGATCGCATATACTTCCTTCCCAGTCTTTGGATAGTTCCTTGGCATACTGCCTGAGCACGGGAACTCTGACACCTATAATAGTCTCCTCTCCCGGCACCAGCGAACCGTGAAACTCCTTGTATTTCTCATCTTTTAGCAAAAAAATATGTTCTCTAATGGTTTCTTTGGTTATCATCGTCTTCTCCTGCCAGCCTGCTTTTTACTTCATCTTTAACTTTTTTTATTGCCTCTTCAGCTTCTTCGAGCTTCTGCTTCTGACGTTCTACAGAGCTTTCTATGAATTTTTCCAGTTGTTCCCGGAAAGGGGACTCAGTCTGGAATGCCAGCAGAAATCTTCGTTTTTCTTCCAGCTCTTCACGCTGCTCTCTGATAAAATCCTTGAGTTCTTCATATCTGATAACAAGTTCCTTTTCTGCAGCAAAGCTTCGTATCTTCGCTGACAGCTGCAGCGAATAACTCAAATCTATGATGAAAACTCCGAAGAACATTCCTATAAAGAATGAAAACGCCAGATGCTGAGACAGCCATATTACCCAGTCGATAACATGTGTATTGACAGTAAAATAATACCCGGTTCCCAGCAGTCCCCATATTGCAGTGAACTTAGGGCATATTATGCCCTTGACATTAAACTTCTCACTGCTGTAATCCCACAGCTTGACTTTCATGCCTTTAATAAATATCAGACCTGCAATATATTCAATTACAGTCATTGTTACAGACATTATCACGAAAACCATAATGACATTCAGATATATGTTATCTGCTGCAAAGTTCATGATGCAGCAGGAGATGACAAACATACCCCACAGACCGAACCCGTAAAGCGGCAGATACGGTCCCACGAGAAATCCCGGATTTATCCACTTTCTCTGAGGATTGTTGGCCGATACAAATCTCCTGAACAGCAGTTCAAGACACCACCCCAGACAGCTCCCAATAAAAAATAAAAATGCAAAAATCAAAAGAAAATTCACTTTTTTCCCCTTTCTTGTTTTTCTGTTGCAAATGCAACAGACATTCCTCTATCATTATATTAAAATCCAGTTACAAAAGCAAGGAGGTCAAACGATGAGAAGACATGACAGAGAAATGGATAAAGATTTCGCACTGATGGTAGTTGATAAATGTGAATATGCTGTTATGGCTCTGGTTGATACAGAAGGAATGCCGTACTGTCTGCCGATAACAATAGCACGAAAAGATAACGCAATTTATTTCCATACAGCTAAGGAAGGTCAGAAAATAGATGTGCTAAAAAATAACCCTTCGGTTTGTATGACGTGCGTAGGTGATACCAACAGACCAGCCGATAAATTTACAACTGAATTTGAGTCTGCAGTTATTCGCGGTACTGCTGTTGAAGTCACTGATAAAGACGAGATGATTCTCGCCCTCAGGCTGCTCTGTCAGAGGCACAGTCCTTCAAACATGCATGAATTTGACGCCGCAATAGCAAGAAGTCTTGCCAGAACCGGAGTATGGAAAATCAATATAAAAGATATTACAGGCAAACGCAAAAAATACGATAAAAACGGTGAAGAAATGAAATTCGGAAGAATGGAATGACAACTTATGCTTTTTAAATAAAATTTGAGGGAATAAAATAACCCCTCCAGCTTAAATGCGAAAGGAGATTTTTATTATGATAAGAAAAATAATCAAAATAGACGAAGAAAAATGTAATGGCTGCGGGCTCTGTGCTAAAGCATGCCACGAAGGTGCCATCGGTATGGTAAACGGTAAAGCAAAGCTGCTGCGTGACGATTACTGCGACGGCCTCGGCGACTGCCTGCCTGTATGTCCTACTGATGCAATATCCTTTGAAGAACGCGAAGCTGCTGCCTATGATGAGGCTGCAGTCAAGGCCAACATGGCTGCAAAAAATGAACATGGTGGACATGGCGGCTGTATGTCATCAGCCTTCAACGGCGAAATCAGTCATCATGACATCGGCATCTCTGACAGCGAAACCGTAATTCCAAGCGCCCTTACACACTGGCCTGTCCAGATCAAACTGGCGCCGGTAAATGCGCCATATTTTGCAGACGCTGATCTGCTTATCGCTGCTGACTGTTCAGCATATGCATATGGTAATTTTCACGGAAAATTCATGAAAGACAAGGTGACCCTCATCGGATGTCCTAAGCTGGATATGGTCGATTACAGCGAAAAACTCACTGAAATATTACGAAACAATGATATCAGAAGCATTACAGTGACAAGAATGGAAGTGCCATGCTGCGGCGGCATTGAATATGCTGTGAAACAGGCCCTTGCCGACAGCGGCAGGGATACCCCGCTGAATATTGTAACTATCGGTATTGATGGGAAAATCAAATAGTATAAGTAACAGAAGGAAGAGCGACTATCGCTCTTCCTTTGGCATGTTCATGATCATTTCAAGAGAAAGGTTATCAAAATATCCGTTGATCAGTCTGTCCACTTCTTTCCACATAGGCAGTGTCGAACATTTTTCTGATCGTTCACATTTCCCGGACTTGCAGTCAAGGCATTCCACCGGTGCAAGCGTTCCCTCCGCAAGTCTCAGAATTTTTCCTACACTATATTCAGCTGGCGGCATACTGAGATGGTATTTCTGCTCCTCATCCATTATATCCACCATGCCATGCTCAGACAGGAATTCCATTATTCTGATTATATATGCTTCGGGAAGTTCCTGTCTTTCTGCTATATCCTTGAGCATTACATAACCGCCATCGCTGTTCTCTGCCAGATCGACCATAACCCTCAATGTGTATCTGCCTTTTTTTGATATCATCATCTATCGCACCTTCTTTATACAACATCTTATTCCTATCGTTTTTATAGGTTAAAAAAATTGTATCCTCATGCGCCTCTTTTGTCAAGAGTTTCTTCCTACTGCAATCTCCATATCTTCACTTACGCCGATCACCTTTTCTCCTTTAGATCTGAGCATTTTTATATATTCGATTTCTTCCCTGCCTATCCTTTCACCCGGACACAGGAACGGTATCCCCGGCGGATATGGAATAACCGATGAAGCACAGATTCTTCCTTCACACTCGTCAACATGAACATGCTCTTTATTTTCCGGTATTGTATACAGTTCTCTTTTCTTTGACCACAATGCTGCACACGACACTGAAGCAGTACCGGATTTACCATATACCGGTGCGCTTTTATCTGCTATCTGTCTCAGTGCCTCCAGCAATGCAGTGAAATCATCTGCGGTATTTCCTATTCCCGTCATGCACATCAGAATATTTCCGGTTGTAAGCTCTGCGAAAATGCCATTCTCCATAAGAATTTCCTCCAGCCCGGCTCCATCTATACCATATGCA
>JALEQY010000078.1 GCA_022763735.1 Clostridiales bacterium | reverse complement strand
CCGAAGATAATGATAGTATTTCCGCTACAGGCTCAAAATTTGTTTCGTATAACCCATTTACAAATGCGTACACGTCTATATCCTTATCGCTTTCGTACCTCTTAAGCTGCATTGTCCCAAATTTTATATCTCTAGTTTTTTCATATTGATCCATCCAAATTGCTATTTACAGTTCCATTATAACCGTCATTTCCCGGATGGACAACGCAAACAATTATGCATCACCTGCAAAAGGGCATACTTCCCCCTTGGCGTAAAAATCACCCGATTTTCGAGTCCTGCGTGCAACAAAAAATGTGAATTTGCAGTTTCTGAATCCACCCGAAAACGGGCTTTTTCCAACCGAATCCAAATTTAAAGTTCCTTGGTATACCTGTGTATGCGTCTGTACGACGTGAATCTATATACAAAAGGACACCCGCAAAGCATAGCAATTGCTTGATTTCCTTGAAATTACAATGAAAAAGAGACCTGGTTCAGGTCTCTTCGTTATGGCGGAGGACACTGGACTCGAACCCGCGGGGCTGTTACACCTTACTCGCTTTCCAGGCGAGCTCCTTAGCCACTCGGTCAATCCTCCGTGAATAAGAATAATAGCATGCCTTATCTCAAGCACTTTTATAATATATCAAAAATCCCGCACAGATGCAAGTAATATTTGAATCAGAATTAAATCCGAAATCCAGTCTCACAATATGCCGCCTGATTCCTTCTCTTCTTCATCCTTTAGTTCAGGTAGACCGGCTACCGACATCAGAACAGACAGAATACCCGCAAGTACCGAGGCAGAAACCACCTCTAGCCAGTTGACATCTGAAAGAACAACTGCAGTTCCGATCATCGCGGCTGCGGTCTGCGCTACGGTTCTGACAGCTCTTACACCGGCTTTTTTTATCCATCTTCTCATACTTCTATCCCTGGTTTTCACAAGCATATGCATTTTCAGCATAATACACTTTCCATACAAAACACCTCACAGATTAATATATGATTTACAGCAGACAATATTTACTCACTTTTTCATCACGGTATTAACCTGGTGCCATCTGAATCTCCTGTGCACTAATGCGTCACATTTTTTTACACATATTTCACAATACCGTCATTGAAATTTTCTGAAAATAGTAATATCATTATATTATACAAAATGTCAATACTACCAGATAAGGAGGTCTAAATATGAAATTTGATTTACACTGTCACACGAAAGAAGGCTCTTTAGACTCCAAGGTATCTGTTACTGAATATATCAACAAATTCAGAATGCTGGGTTTCGATGGATTTATGATTGCGGACCACAACAGCTACAAAGGCTGCAGAACATGGGACAAAATAAAGAACGACCCCCATTATGCTGATTTTACCATCATACGCGGCATTGAATATGACACCAAGGACGCAGGTCATGTTCTCATTATCATGCCCGATGATCTGTACCTGCCCGTACTGAAAGTCCGCGGAATGAGATTAAAAAAGCTTATCAGGCTTGTCCACACCTTTGGCGGAATACTGGGACTTGCCCATCCTTTCGGAGCTACCGGCTCCAGCGCAATGGGCTTCAGGAATATGAACATCGACCTTGTCAGAAGGCTTGATTTCATCGAAACATTCAACACCTGCGAATTTCCGGATTCAAACCGCCTGGCAGCAGAACTGGCTGAGAAATACAACATGGTGACTTTCGCCGGGTCTGATTCCCATGTACCCGAATATATCGGCATGGCATGTACTGAAATTGATGCAGATATCACCTGCAACAACGATCTGATCAAGGCTGTAAGACACAGGCTGCCGATCACCGCCGGAGGTCAGGAACGTGGAGTCACCAAGAAAGCCAAGCGAAAAGAGCACTGGATCGGTGTTCTAGGCTTCAAAATATACAACAGAGGTCTCGGCAAGCTGAAGTGCCCTTACAGGAAATACCATCATCGTAAGCTGCCTATGAGAAGCCCTCTGAAATTTCACGGATAAAAAAAACGCCTGCCTGAAGCTGCCATTAAAGCTGCTTACAGCAGGTGTTTTATCGTTCTGATCTCAATATACTGTTGATTTCAGGCTCTGTCTCGGTTTTCTGTGCTGCCGCGAACTTGTACTCCTGTGTTTCATGAGTATAATCACAGTTCATATACTGTGAGGTTATTATGAAATCCGCTGTTGCACTGTTTGTCGCCACCGGGATATCATATACTACCGCAATTCTCAGCAGCGCCTTGATATCCGGATCATGAGGCTGTGCTTCAAGAGGATCCCAGAAGAATATCATCATGTCAATCTGTCCTTCTGCTATTCTTGCTCCTATCTGCTGATCACCACCGAGAGGTCCGCTTTTGTATGCTTTCACAGGAAGCTCCGTAGCATCGGAAATCAGTTTTGATGTAGTCCCTGTACCACACAGAAAATGCTTCCCGAGTTCTTCCTTATGCTTCATGCACCATGCAACCATTTCATCTTTCTTCTGGTCATGAGCTATAAGTGCAATTCTCTTCTGACTTTTCATTATCAGTTCTGTCATTTCAATTCCTCCTTTCCTTTAAAATATCTATATCAAGTTTTCTTTCCGTAATCATTATAATCCTTCTAAAGCAGCTTTCAAGAGGAATATTAAACAGTTTACATCAACTTAACCTTATTCTGCAGATTATTAACTCTTTGTTAAGCTGCAAATGGTAAAGGCGGGACACTATGCATGCCCGCCCTGGATATCGTTTTATCTGCTGCAGAAAGCCTGTACCCGCTTTGCGAAATACTCATGAATCCTCTTATCCTCCGTAAGCTCAGGATGAAAAGATAACACGGTCTGACTGCCATACTCTGCCGCAACAATCTTCTCATCCACCTCTGCCATGGTCCTGACTTTATCAGATGCTTCTGCTATATACGGAGCACGGATAAAACGCATCGGATATATACCTATACCCTCCACTTCCGCTTCACAGACAAAGCTTCCCAGCTGCCTTCCGTAAGCATTTCTCTTAACCTTCATGGGAACTGTTGCAAAGCACGGCACACCTCCATCCACCTCCTGTGCCAGGAGGATAGCACCTGCACAGGTTGCCAGTACCGGCATTCCGTCAAGTATGGCATTTTTAAGAGGCTCATACAGTCCCAGGTCTCGAAGCAGCCGGCTCATGACCGTACTTTCTCCTCCCGGAAGCACAAGACCGTCAATGCCGACATCAAGGTCTGATAGCTGACGTATCTGGAAACACTCGACACCGATCTGACGCAGCATTTTCTCATGCTCTGTGAACGCACCCTGAAGGGCCAGCACTCCAATTCTCATCGCTTATTTACCCCTTTCTGCCATGAGAAGCTCTATTTCATCCTCATTGATGCCTACCATTGCTTCTCCCAGATCCTCCGACAGTTCGGCGATCATTTTCCAGTCGTTGTAATTTGTTACAGCTTTTACGATAGCCTCCGCACGTTTCTCAGGATTGCCGGATTTGAATATCCCTGATCCTACAAATACACCTTCTGCTCCCAGCTGCATCATCAGAGCCGCATCAGCAGGGGTAGCAACTCCACCAGCAGCAAAGTTCACTACCGGCAGTCTCTTATTGTCGTGGACATAGCGTACCAGCTCATATGAAACCTGCAGAGTTTTCGCCGCATCAAACAGCTCATCGTCTCTCATGGACACGAGTCTGGCAATTTCAGCATTCATCTTTCTCATGTGTCTTACAGCCTGGACAACGTCACCTGTTCCCGGTTCTCCCTTAGTACGTATCATAGATGCACCTTCGCTGATTCTTCTCAGTGCTTCTCCGAGATCTCTTGCACCGCATACAAATGGGACCTTGAATCCTGTTTTATCAATGTGATAGGTGTCATCTGCAGGTGACAGCACTTCACTTTCATCTATATAATCTATCTCTATTGCTTCAAGAATCTGTGCTTCTACAAAATGACCGATTCTGCATTTTGCCATGACAGGAATCGATACTGCTTCCTGTATTCCCTTGATCATTTTAGGATCACTCATTCTTGAAACACCGCCGGCTGCACGGATATCCGCAGGTATTCTTTCCAGTGCCATTACTGCACAGGCACCGGCTTTTTCTGCAATTTTCGCCTGTTCAGGTGTAGTTACATCCATAATTACTCCACCCTTTAACATCTGAGCAAGTTCTTTGTTCAACTGATATCTTTCATTAGTCATGATTGTCTCCTGTACTATTTAAAATCTCAAAATATTGCATATGATTGCCGGCAGTATTAAGAATATCACAAATATATACATATTAAAATATGCATTTTTTATTTTTTTAATATATACAGTTTTGTTTTTTCATGTTCCTGATTCAAACTGTACTGTTCGATTTTACCGTTTTACAGAAAAAACTAAATAACATAAAACCGGGCAGCCTGAACTGCCCGGTATATACATCACGTGCCTTTTACATATATAATTATTTCACGCTTTCTTCAACAGCCTTTATCATCTCGGCAACTTCAATAACGCTGTCATGCCTTACAGGCTTGTTTTCCAGATCCTTGAGACCTGCCGGAACTCTGACGCCTGTTGCTGCTGCGAGAGCTTTGACATATTCGAAACCGTTAGCCTCTTCTCCAAGTCCTATGGAGCGGGCTGCACTGTCTGCGAATTTGTATGCGCTTGCCGTTGATGCGATAAGTGTAGGTGTCTTGTCTCCTGTTTCCTTCACATAGTCCTGATATACCTTGTATGCTACCGCTGTATGAGTATCCATCAGATATCCATTGTCCTTATACATTGCACCTATTGCTGCGTTTGTTTCCTCAACGGTTGCTGTGCCTCCGCAGAAGTCTGCCATGCCTGCTCTTATTTTCTCGCTTACTTCGTAACGTTTTTCTGTTTCCAGTGCTCCCATGAGTCTGCTGATTTCTTCACCGTCATTTCCTGACAGATGATAGAGCAGTCTCTCAAGATTACTTGAAATCAGAATATCCATCGACGGCGAATTTGTCAGATAGAATTCTCTGTTGATATCATAAACGCCTGTGTTGAAGAAATCTGTCAGCACCTGATTCTTATTGGATGCACAGATCAGCTTGTTTACAGGGATACCCATCCTGCCTGCGTAATACGCAGCAAGGATGTTGCCGAAATTTCCGGTCGGAACAGTGATATTGATTTTATCTCCTGCTTTGATAACCCCTCTCTCCACAAGCTTCACATAACCGTAAACATAATATGCCACCTGTGGTACGAGACGTCCGATATTGATGGAATTTGCTGATGACAGCTTACATCCCATACCTGCCAGTTTCTCAGCAAAATCCGCATCATTGAATATTTTCTTCACTCCTGTCTGAGCGTCGTCAAAATTTCCTTCTATGGCAAATACATGAGTGTTCTCACCTTCCTGAGTTATCATCTGTCTCTGCTGTACTTCGCTGACACCCTTATTAGGGAAAAACACTATTATCTCAGTTCCCGGAACATCTGCGAAGCCCTCGAGAGCAGCCTTTCCCGTATCTCCCGATGTTGCTGTCAGGATGCAGATTTTCTTGTCTTCGTTCTCTTTTTTCATGGCTGTTGTCAGCAGGTACGGCAGAATGGAAAGCGCCATGTCCTTGAAGGCTGCTGTCTTGCCGTGATACAGCTCGAGGAAATATGCCCCGCCTGCTTCAACTACAGGAACTACGTCTTCAGCCTCAAACTTGGAATCATATGCTCCATCAACACATGCCCGCATTTCTTCCTCTGTATAATCTGTAAAAAATGCCCTGATGATCTCGTAAGCAATCTCCTTGTATGGCTTACCTGCCATATCTTCTATCTTTAGCGGCAGTGCAGGCACCTGATCCGGAACATAAAGCCCCTTGTCTTCAGCAATACCCTGAATTACGGCCTGTGCTGCTGTCTTATAGTTCCTGCTTCCTCTTGTACTCTGATAAGTTATCATCTATTCTTTGCTCCCTTCAATTATTTCCACGATCGTATCTACGTCAGCCAGTGCTCCCTTCCCAAGATCTCCGCATGCCAGCAGCGATTCCTTAGGTTCGATAAATCTGTATCCGTAGCTTCTCAGTTTCTCTATATTATCCTGAACTATCGGGTTTTCATACATGTTGGTATTCATAGCAGGTGCGATAAATACCGGAGTATCATTTGCCGCTGCCATCACCACTGTCGACAGGAAATCATCGGCAATCCCATATGCTATTTTGCCTATTATATTGGCTGTTGCCGGTGCGATCAGCACTACATCAGCTTTTTTGGCAAGAGAAATGTGTTTGACCTCACTTGGGGTGATTTCCTCGAACATGTCCATATACACTTTGTTTCTGCTGAGGGTCTGCAAAGTGAGCGGTGTTATGATTCTGCTGCCGCTCTCTGTCAGTATCACGTCAACATTATGGCCATGCTTTGTCAGCCTGCTGGTTATATCCGCAGCTTTATACGCCGCGATACTCCCTGTAACACCTAACAGTATATTCATGCCGGTCTCCTTATCTGCAGGCTTCTATTACCCTGCGCACTATCATATCTGCGATCTGTTCATTGTTTTCCATTATATCATAAGTTTTATCCTTATGGATAAGATAACCTTTGTGAAAATCTCTGCCGATTTCCCTGAGATCATTTGCCAGCACAAAGTCACAGTCATTCTTCTTCATAAGATTGTATCCTACATCTATCAGTTCTTCATGCGGCACTCCGCTTAGCAGCTTGAAGCCCACCAGAACTGTTTCCGGACTGAGTTTTTTAATGCTGTTTATCACCTTAGGCGCTCTGGTCATATGAATTACCAGATCATCGATATCCGAACTGATTTTATTGCCGGTAAGATCGGCTTTGTTATCAGGATCCTCCGTTCCTCTTATTCTGTCAAGGGTTGTCACTTCGCTGACTCTGTAGTCGCTTACCGCCATGGCATGTATTACAGCATCGATCTTCTCTTCGGTAAGAATCCTGACAAGTTCCTCCTGGAGATCCATGACCCCTTCTATTGCAACAGGTATCACCTTCTCATCCTCCACATAAGCAGCTCTGGTGCCATGGAGATAGTATATCCTTTCCAATTCATCTCCGGATTTCTTCGCGAATGCCTCGCCTATAGCATATCCAAGCCTGCCTGTTGATGAGTTGGTGATGGTCCTGACGTCATCTATTCTTTCACTTGTTCCGCCTGCTGTTATTATGATTTTCATGAATTGAATTATATACTTTAAGGCAATTTGTGTCAATGGAACGCAGGTTTATTCCGGTTTAAATTACAACTTACTGATGGATTTTTTTACTGATTGTGTTATACTGGTTTATAATTATAAACGAGGAGAACTACATATGAAAAAAACTATACCCGTATTGCTGTCACTGTTACTGAGTCTTGGTCTTTTTTCCTGCGGCAGTACTTCTATCAGCGGCGATAATGCTGTCTACACAAACCCTGCCGGTTCTGTTTCAATAGAACTCCCCGGTAAATGGACCTCTACTGATAAAGCATCTGACGATACTATTGATGTTATCTATTCCAACGATGCAGCAGAAGTATATATTCAGTGCCTGTCCAAAGGACAGTTAGACTATCTGGCACAGAATCTCGACGGATATGCAGACTATTCCACTGTGAACAACCTCGGTGACATACTCATGGATGCAGAAACTGCCGATACAGAAATTGCAGTTCCTGATTATATCATAAACAGCAGAGCTCAGAGCTTTACACTTAAAAACGGTGACGATGCCGTTAAGGGTTTTGTTGTTTTCATGGAAAGCAGCAGATGTTACTACACATGCCTTGCTATGGCAGTAGATGAAGTATACAATGCCAGTGAAGATAAACTTGTGGAAAGTGTACTTAGTATCAGAGAAATAACAGATATCCCTGAAGAGACTGAATCTGAAGAAAACTGATAACATAAATTCAGCAGAACAGATACCCGGAAATCATTTATAATCCGGGTATTTTATTATAAAAAGCACTTTTCTTATTGATATTTAATCTCATTTGATATATAATTCTCTCAAGGAAAGGAGCGCGGATATGTCAAGAAAAACGATACAGCAGGAAATAATATGCGACACAATTAAATGCATGACCAATCATCCCTCCTCAGATGATGTGTATAAAGCTGTACATGACAGATATCCCACCATCGGGCGAGCTACAGTATACAGGGTTCTGAACAGACTGGCTGACAAAGGCGAAATACGAAAAATCAGCATGCCTGGCAGCGCTGACAGATTCGATTTCAGGACCGATGAACATTCACATCTTCTCTGCAGGAAATGCGGCAGAGTATTCGATGCTGATTTCACCGAAGCTTATGACCTGCTTAAACAGCTGGATGAGTTTCTTCAGTCAGACCATATTGACAGACTCGACGGTTTTGAAGTGGATGGTGCAGCTCTTTATTATTACGGTTACTGCCAGGAATGCCGTAACCGGGCCGGTAACGGTCAGTTATAACCATTTTTAAGGAGGGATTTATTATGAAAGATTTAAAAGGAACAAAAACAGAAGCTAACTTAAGAACTGCTTTCGCAGGCGAATCAGAGGCAAGAAACAAGTATACCTACTATGCAAGCCAGGCAAGAAAAGACGGCTACGTTCAGATTGCCAATATCTTTGAAGAGACTGCCGGCAACGAAAAAGAACATGCTAAAATATGGTTCAAGCTCCTGCATGGCGGCTCAATCCAGGATACACTGACCAACCTGGCTGATGCTGCTGCCGGTGAAAACTATGAATGGACTGATATGTATGCAACCTTTGCAAAAGAAGCCAAAGAAGAAGGCTTTGACCATATCGCCTATCTGTTCGAAGCTGTAGGTGCCATCGAAAAGGAACACGAAGAAAGGTACAGAAAGCTTATCGATAATATTGAAAAGGGAATTGTATTTGAAAGAAAACCGGAAGTTGTATGGCAGTGCAGCAACTGCGGCCATATTGTAAAGGGAGAAAATGCTCCTAAGGTATGCCCTGTATGCGCTCATCCGGAAGCTTATTTCCAGATCAAGGCAGAAAACTATTAATTTCAATTTAATTCAGGCAGAACATTCCGCAAAGCAAACCCTTTGAGGATTCTGTCATTAAAGAGAGGAGCTCAAAATGGATAAAACTGCTATGTTTAAAATCAGTTATGGTCTGTATGTACTCACCGCTAAGGACGGCGACAAGCAGAACGGCTGTATCATCAATACGCTTCTGCAGGTGACTGATTCACCCCTCAGAGTGTCTGTTACAGTAAACAAGAACAACTATACTCATGATATCATCGCCAAAACAGGCAAATTCAATGTTTCGATGCTGAGCGAGAAAGCTTCGTTTGACACATTCAAGCATTTCGGATTCCAGAGCGGAAGAGATGTAAACAAGTTCGAGAACTATCCTATGCCGCTGGCCGACAACGGTATCGCTTATGTTGAAGAAGGCACAAACAGCTATATTTCAGCCAAAGTCTTCCATTCTGTAGATCTGGGAACTCACACAATGTTCATCGCTGATGTTACTGATGCCAAGGTTCTCACAGAAGATGCTTCAGCTACATATGCGTATTATCATGCTCATATCAAGGAAGCGCCTAAGAAAGAATCCAAAGGCTGGGTATGCAAGATCTGCGGTTACGTTTATGAAGGCGATGAGCTGCCTGAAGATTTCGTATGTCCGCTTTGCAAACACGGTGCTGCTGATTTCGAAAAAATGTAGTCCGTTTGACCGCATGGCTATAATGTCTAACCTAAAAACCACATCCAGGCTTCTGCCCGGATGTGGTTTTTCTTTTATTTCCTGTTAATTTAATAATCTCTACTTACAACTATTCCAGAATATCAGCTATCTTAGCCATTCCTTTAACTTCTGCAGCGGAATATTCTTTGACATCTTCCAGTGCCTGTTTCAATGTATCCTGATATACCTTCAGAGCTCCGTCATAGTCTATGTCAGCGTCTTCATCTTCTGCGTCTTCCACCAGTTCTGCCAGAGTATCTCCTACGTAATATACAGGAACCATCTTGTCTGTTCCCCAGTAGCTCTTATCTCTGCTCACCTTATCACCATCGTACATTTCCACGATACTGTCTACTGCGTCCTTATCAAAGAGATAATATCCGTAATCGTGGGCTGCATTGAGCTGCCATGCGATATCGAGAGCACCGGACTCTTCATCTTCTGCATACAGTTCCTTTTTCTCGAGACCTGCAACAACTCCCTGGAGCGTCTCAACATTTGAATTGATATTCGGATGTCCGATGTATACGCCCACATCGTCGGTCTTCAGGTATTCATCCTGGATTGCCTTAAAGGCTTCCAGAGTTGTACTGTTTAGAGCCTTGCCTTCTTCTCTCAGCTTAGCGATTTCATCATCTGAGCTTTCTGCTGCGACTGCTTCTTCATATCTTGTATTGAGATCCTGAATCTTGGCATTATGTGCCTCTGCTGCAGCTCTCAGATCTGCTGATGCCGCCTTGTATGCTTCAACATCAACACCTGCTTCGGTTGCTATATCATCATTCAGATTTGCTTCCAGATCATCACATACTGCTGTGATGTCAAGTTCCAGAGCCGGCATTTTATCGATGTATATAGCTGTTGCTCCAAACCAGTTTACGTTCGTTTTGATTGTATCCTCATCCCAGGTGTCCTTATCATCAAACTTAGTGTGGTAACGCTGAGTAATGAAGGTTTCATCTTCAAATCCGTTAATCATATACGGAACCCCGTGCCATCTGTATGATACGCCGTCTTCCATATTTGTAGCATCCACCGGCTTGCTGCTGATAGTCACTTCGCCTGATTTCACGAAAAGTCCTGATTCTTTAACGAGTTTTGTCGCAAGTGTTCTGAATTCCGGAACTGTTACCAGCTGAACCTGGTTGCCTTCTACCTGGAATGCAGGCAGTTCGCAGTTAAGCATTGCGATTGTCTTTTCTGCCCATTCAGGATGTGCTGTGTGGATCATTTCCCATGCGCCTGTTGTCCAGTCAAACTGGGAATCTGATGCTCCCCATTCTTCTGCACCATGTGCAACAACTACTATGTCATTCTCCGGCTGATAACCTGAATCAATCATAGCCTTTGCTACGGCAAAATCAAGTGCGATTGCTGCACTGTCATCCTGGAATCCGTACCAGTATTTGTCATAATGTCCGGCAATCATTATCTGCTGATCAGATGACTTGCCCTTAATTTTTCCTACAACATTGTATGATGTTCCTGTTCCTTCCTCCAGAACTGCATCAACCATCAGAGTAGCTTCATCGTTTCCGGCTTTAATAGCATCCTGAATCTGTTTCGCTTCATTAGCACTAATAGCAACTGTCGGAATCAGGTCTGCGCAGCATATATCCTGCACATTTGCTGTATCATCATTGAGCTGACCATATCCGCCTGTTGAATATGTAACCAATGCTGCTGCGCCTTCTTCATACGCCTGTTTGATGTATCCGTCAATCCAGGATTCATCCCACTGGTTTACTCCTGCAAGTACGATTTTTCCTTCAACATCTTTGTCCTCATAGTCAGCATCAAAACCTGTACCAACATCTATTATTTCTTCTGTAATTCCATCGCTGTCTGTACCGCTGCATTCATATGATGCCGGTACCAGATCAATCTCTGTTCCTTCGATTGTCAGGCTGGAATCATTGAACTGGAATTTATCCACTTTAACCGGAACTTTCTCAATATCTGTAAGCCCGATACTTTTCATTTCT
>JALEQY010000073.1 GCA_022763735.1 Clostridiales bacterium | reverse complement strand
TTCGCTTATAGAAGGCATGATTATCGGCGGATATGCTATCGGTGCCAATTATGGGGTTATTTACTGTCGTGCTGAATATCCGCTGGCAATAAAGAGACTTGAAACTGCTATGGCGCAGGCAAGAGAGAAAGGTTTTCTGGGCGAAAACATTCTCAACAGCGGATTTGACTTCGACTTGAGGATAAAGGCCGGTGCGGGAGCTTTCGTATGTGGGGAAGAAACTGCGCTGCTAGCTTCCCTCGAAGGAGAGCGAGGAATGCCGAGGCTGAAACCGCCGTTCCCGTCTGCTCATGGTTACTGGCAGATGCCGACAGATATTAATAATGTTGAGACTCTGGCAAATGTTCCGTGGATAATATATAATGGCGGAGCAGCTTTCGGTGCGATGGGTACAGAAAAGAGCAAAGGTACTAAAGTATTTGCTCTTGCAGGCAAAATCAAGAAGGGCGGACTTGTTGAAGTCCCTATGGGTCTTACACTGAGAGAAGTCATCTATGATATCGGCGGCGGCATCAAAAATGACAGGAAATTCAAAGCCGTACAGATGGGAGGACCTTCCGGAGGATGTATCCCGGCAGAACTTATCGATACTCCTGTAACATATGAAGATATAAACAAAACAGGTGCTATTGTCGGTTCTGGCGGTATGATAGTAATGGATGAAGATACATGCATGGTAGACATGGCAAGGTATTTCCTTAACTTCACACGTGATGAGTCATGCGGCAAGTGCAACTACTGCAGAATCGGAACCAAGAGAATGCTGGAGATTCTGGAGAGGATAACAGAAGGAAAAGGCAGAGATGGAGATATTGAACTGCTGGAGGAACTGGCGTATAAGATCAAGGATGGATCAATGTGCGGTCTCGGTCAGACAGCTCCAAATCCTGTCCTGACAACACTCAAGTATTTCAGAAATGAATATGAAGATCATATTTACAATAAAAAATGTACTGCAGCTTCATGCAAGGCTCTTGTGACGTACAGTATAAACGATGCATGTAAGGGCTGTACTCTTTGCTCGAAGCACTGTCCGGCAGGTGCGATATCCGGCAGTGTCAAGGAAAAGCACGTGATAGATACAGCAAAATGCGTGAAGTGTGGCAAGTGTCTTGATACATGCAAGTTCGGTGCAATAATGAAGGCTTAAGGGAGGAGGAGATAATAATGGATAAATTCAGACTGAATATTAACGGCAAAGAAGTTACAGGACTTCCGGGTCAGACTATTCTGGAAGTTGCCAGAGAAAACGATATTTTCATCCCGACTCTCTGCTTCGATGAAAGAACAAAGGTTTACGGTTCATGCGGAATATGTATGTGCGAAGTTGAAGGCAACCCTAAGCTGTGCAAGGCATGTGCTACAAAAATTGAACCGGGAATGGTGATAAAGACAAACACGGAGAGGGTAATCGAATCGAGGAAAACAAACCTTGAACTGCTGCTTTCAAATCACGTGGGCGACTGCAGGCCTCCGTGTGTTCTGGCATGTCCTGCTCAGACAGACTGTCAGGGTTATGTAGGTCTTATCGCCAACGGTGAATATGAAGCTGCTCTGGAACTGGTCAAAGACAATATTCCTCTCCCTGCTTCACTGGGCAGAGTATGTCCGCATCCATGCGAAGAAAAATGCAGGCGAGGGCTTATTGATGAACCTGTATCAATACAGTGGCTCAAGCGATTTGCCGCTGATCAGGATCTTATGGATGAAGACGCTTTTATTCCGGAATGTGAACCTGATACAGGCAGGAGTGTCGCAGTTATAGGCGGCGGTCCGATGGGACTTTCGGCAGCTTATTTCCTGAGACAGATGGGCCATCAGGTAACTGTTTTCGAAGCTATGCCGAAAGCAGGCGGAATGCTCAGATACGGAATTCCTGAATACAGACTCCCTAAAGCAGTACTTGAAGAGGAGATACTCATAATAGAAAAGATGGGAGTTGAAATTATCACCGACACAAAGATCGGTACTGATATCCCGTTTGAGACCGTCAGAGGAGATTTTGACGCTGTGCTGCTGGGAATAGGAGCATGGATATCAACAGGAGTCGGCTGTAAAGGTGAAGATGCTGGGGGTGTAATAGGTGGTATCGATTTCCTCAGGAAGGTTGTCAGAAATGAAGAAATTGATCTGGGAAGCAAAGTTGCGATAGTAGGTGGCGGAAATACTGCTATGGACGCCTGCAGAACAGCAGTGAGACTCGGAGCAGAGACGGTTTATAATATTTACAGAAGAACTAAAGATGAAATGCCTGCAGATATGGTGGAAATCGAAGAAG
>JALEQY010000036.1 GCA_022763735.1 Clostridiales bacterium | reverse complement strand
TGTACTATACCCACCTGCTGTTTTTTCATACCTAGTATATTATTTGTACTGTAAAAAATCAAGGAGATGAGATTATGGAAACTACAATAATATATTACTCAAAACACCACGGGAATACAAAAAAAGTCATCGATGCCATCGCATCAGAAAATCAGATCGCTCTCGAAAACGCCAGAGCTTTTTACAGAAAATTTATATAATTGCAGTCAGATGGCAGTTCACTTTTATGTAATTTAGTTACTCCAGTACCAGGAAATTTACGAAATCCGCATATTTGCAGACTATTTCGTAAACTCCCTTGAACCTGCCGCTTTAAAACGGATTTATTATCCCCATTGCCATAAGAATCAGGGAAATAACCGCCAGCAGCACCAGAACCACTGCGATATTTCTTTCATACGGTCTGAAAGCTGGCAGACCCTTTTCTCTGCGTCCTTTTACATAGACCCATATGCCCGGAGCATACAGGATACTTGTAATCAGGAACTGTACCAGTCCCGCGGAAACTATCATCCATACTCCGTAAATACTTCCTATAACAGCAAACACTCTACCTCTGACGACCTCGCTTCGCGCAGCTGTTTCAAATCCGTCTCTGTTTCTTGTTATTTTTTCATAGTAAAGAGCACTCAGCAGGTACGGCAGCATTATCATAGATGATCCTATCGTGTAAAATGCCAGGTATGATGACTCACTGAACAGAATAATCAGCAGAAATATCTGGATCAGCACATTGGTTATTATAAGTGATACAGCCGGAGAACCATTGCTGTTGCTCTTTGCAAAAGCACTTGTGAACACTCCTTGTCTTGCTGCTTCATACGGACACTCCGCTGCTATGATGGTCCATCCCAGAAGCGCACCAACGATAGAAATTATTACCCCGATGTTGACAAGCTTCGCACCCCATGGGCCGACTACAATTTCCAGTATCTGTGCCATCTGAGGACTGTTCAGTTTCGCAAGGTCTTCTGTTGTAAGCACCCCCATACTAAGTACTGCAACTATTACATATAGCGCGAACAAGCCGACGAATCCTGTCAGAGATGCTTTTCCAACATCACTTGATTTCCTCGCCCTTGCCGACAGCACTACAGCACCTTCAACACCTATAAAGGCCCACACTGTCGAAGATGTTGTCGCCATCACCTGCTGCCACAGCGGCATGGTACCATTTCCCCAGAAATTGTTCATAAAAATATCAAAATCAAAAGCTGCCAGCAGAGGTACCGCCACAATAAACACAAGGATAGGTATCAGCTTGCATATAGTCACTATCGTGTTAATTACAGCCGCCTGCTGCACTCCCGTAAGCACCAGTGCCACCATAAGCCATACGACAGCAGAACCGCATATTACCGAAATCAGATTATTTCCCTCTCCGAAAATCGGAAAAAAGTAACTAAGAGCTCCGAATAACAGCGTTATATAAGACACATTGCTGATGAGAGCACTCATCCAGTATCCCCAGGCTGAGTTGAATCCAACAAACTCTCCAAATCCTTCCTTAGCGTAGCTGTATATACCGTTTGTCAGATCAGGTCTGACTTTGTTCAGTCCAAAAAATGCCATCATCAGCGAATACATTCCTATACCGCATATACCCCAGCCTATAAGTACACTTGCCGTATGCGCACCATTTGATGCCATATCACCTGCTGTTGTAAAAATACCTGCTCCGATAGTTGAACCGATTATCATAGCCGTCAGTCCGCTGAATCCCAGTTTGTTTTCTTCAGCTGCCTGCAGTCCAGAATTATTGTTATCCATATATCATATTCTCCTTTTATGCGGAATATCAATATGGCAATAGTATCTGCATTTTATTGCAAACAATACATTTTTTCAAAAAAGCACATCGGCAGATCAGAAACGACCTGCCGATATGCTTTAATTA
Organism: Clostridiales bacterium; assembly: GCA_022763735.1. Classification (GTDB taxonomy): domain Bacteria; phylum Bacillota; class Clostridia; order Peptostreptococcales; family Anaerovoracaceae; genus Lentihominibacter. The sequence goes on along the minus strand of JALEQY010000036.1, from coordinate 1,487 downwards.
TATTAAAAGAAATCATATTTCCCATGTGCTTAAATCAGTATGAAGCAGTTCATGAGCTCTGTGTGAAAGAGGTTTCTCCAGATACTCTTCATAAGTCTTTAACACTGCATGGTACAAGCCTTCTACAACCAGCTTTGACCTGTCTTTAGTTTTAATATCCAGTCTGCTCATATTTTCATCCCTCCCACTTACATATTCGCTATGTTGTTTTCTGAATTTTCAGCCTAATTGAAACCTATGCATTTATGTTACTCCTCAAAATTCCCAACGTCAAGCTTATTTTTCACAATACTTTTAAACATTTTGTGAAAAATAACAAAAAAATTTCACTTGATTTATGCCTGGTTACGAATATAATATTTTTATTATATATATCAATAAAAGGAGGACGCTAATGACTACATTACACGAAGAATGCGGAGTATTCGGAGCCTACGATCTTAACGGCGGCAATGTAGCTTCTTCAATATACTACGGTTTGCTGGCTCTGCAGCACCGGGGACAGGAAAGCTGCGGCATCGCTGTCTCTGACACAGATGGTTCAAAAAAAATATTTCAGTACATAAAGGCATGGGACTTGTAAACGAAGTTTTTGATCATGATGCACTCAATAAATTATCCGGCAATATCGGTGTCGGCCATGTGCGATACTCTACTGCCGGCTCAAGCACCAGAGAAAACGCTCAGCCCCTGGTGCTCAATTATTACAAAGGAACACTTGCTCTGGCACATAACGGCAATCTGATCAATGCACTGGAGCTGCGCGAGGAACTGGAAAAACAGGGCGGTATATTCCAGACCACCATCGATTCAGAAGTTATCGCATATCATATCGCCAAAGAGAGAATCAGCACCGATACAGCTGAAAAGGCTGTAATGTCCGCTATGAAAAAACTTCAAGGTGCATATTCCCTCATTGTTATGAGCCCCCGCAAGCTTATAGCTGCACGCGATCCCCACGGCTTCAGACCTTTATGCCTCGGCAAACGGGACAGCACATACTTCTTCGCTTCCGAAAGCTGCGCTCTTGACACTGTAGATGCCGAATTCATCAAGGACATAGAGCCAGGTGAAATCGTAACCATCAACAGCTCAGGTATCACCTCCAGAAAAACGTCATCGCTTCCAGATAATCATTTCCAGTCACGATGCATATTTGAATATATTTATTTCGCCAGGCCTGATTCAGTCATAGATAACGTAAGCGTCTATGAAAGCCGTATTGCAGCCGGTCGTTTCCTGGCTCAGGACTCCCCTGCTGATGCCGACATTGTAATAGGTGTCCCTGAATCCGGGAACCCGGCAGCACAGGGATATGCTATGGAATCAGGGATTCCATACAGCACCGGATTCATCAAAAACTCTTATGTGGGACGAACCTTTATCAAACCGACTCAGAGCATGCGTGAAAGCAGTGTCCAGATAAAGCTCAATGTACTGAAGGAAAATGTACGCGGCAAACGTGTCATAATGATAGATGATTCTAT
>JALEQY010000035.1 GCA_022763735.1 Clostridiales bacterium | reverse complement strand
CACATCCCAACCGTACTTTCCTTCCAGCTCACTGCTCTTGAGCATCATCACTGCTATTTTGAGATGCTGAATTTTCTCCCTGTTCTCCGGAGTATCTTCAAAGTAGCATGAAACTGTCGGTTCACGATCCAGATCCGTCTTCAGATCATCCTCTATATAGTCCCAGTCATATTCGTGTTTCTTGTTTAAAATATCATCCATATCGGCAGGATCATTAATAGATAGCTCTGTAATTCCCTTCATCATAAAAAGGGCTGTCACCTGCTCAATTCCCTGCCTGCTGGCATGCACTCTGAATTCTATATATTTCATTGAGTCCTCCTGATTTTTATGTCTGTTCTGTTTATTATACGTGAATTCCGCCTCTTCTTCAATAGATAAAGCTGCTGTATAAATCTGCTTATAATGCTGCTATACTGCGCCATATTCATCAGAATCTGTAATTATAGACATCTTTGTATTTTACAAGCATTACTGCCGTAAGTGCCAGTGTGGCAATTTCTGCAAAGGTCAGGCTGAGCCATACCCCTGTCATTCCAAAAATCCACGACAGTATCATAAGTCCTGCAATAACCATTACCAATGCTCTCGAAGCCGAAATCAGAGCTGAAACTTTTCCGTTTCCATATGCAGTGAAAAAACCAGATGCAAATATATTCATGCCGCACAGAAACAACGCCGATGCCAGAAGTCTGGTACCTGTAAGAGCCATGTCAAACAGTTCCGAACCGGGGTGCTCGAATGCCATAACTATGTACTTGCCAAAAATCAGACATGCAGCCGCACTCACTACAGAAGTCACTAATATGAACACCTTAGAATACTTTATCAGAACATTTACCTTCTCATATTCCGCGGCACCATAAAAATAGCTGATAAGCGGTGCAACACCCATAATATAGCCCAGATGAAGCAATATCATCAGATAATGCACATTCAGCACTATGCTGACTGCAGCAGCACCAACCTCTCCCACAAGAGCTATAGTCACGTAGTTGAAAAAGAACGTGGTTATTCCAGCGGAGGACTCGCTTACCAGTTCGGATGAACCGTTGGCAAAGCTGTGACCTATAAACCTCCAGTCCGGTCTGAACCTTCTGAAAGAAAGCTTTGTCTTCATGAACAGGAAATAGCCTCCACCCAGAATCATAATGATATAAAGACCTCCCAGATTTGCCCATGCAGTTCCCTTTATGCCCATATCCAAAGGTCCCATGAGGATATAATCCAGCAGTAAATGTGTGACACCGCCCGATAGATAGAGAATCAGCGTGAATCCAGGTCTGCCGTCCACTCTTATGAAATATTCAAACAGCACCCCTCTTTCCCTCCTCAGCGAACAGCAGAAGCTTGTAGACGAAAAAATATCGGAACTTCTGTGGCTCAGGAAATTCATCAACGGACGTATCAGCATCACAAAAGAAGGTTTGTCTGCAGAGGATGGCAGAATCATCACGGAAACCCGGCCTGAAGAATACTATATTATCACAGAATACAGCGGCGGCAGTGAGGATGCCGATATCTACTCAGCTATCTCAGAACATATATCATACTGCCACCAGAACGATATATACAGCCCCTACGCCATCGGTGGTCTCATCGATGTCACCAGCGGTCCATGGACAGATGATTACAACTACTCATATCTCTACACAAAAATAGAACATGAGGATATAAGCCAGTCTGTAAACGTCACAGCAGTTCCGCCCCGGGACTATATAACCGTTTACAGCACCCGGGGATTTGATCCGGTTCCCGGCATTTTTGATAAAATTCTTGAATATGCCCGCAGTCATTGCCTGAATACGGGCAGTCATTTCTATGAGGATATGCTTCTTGATGACATGTCAAAAAACGGATATGATGAATACACGCTTAAAATATCCCTGCCTGTCGTATGACAGGCAGTATTTCATAGTGCATATTAAGCAATTGCCGAATGCTTCCACCTGCCGGTTCTGTATCTGATGCAGAAGCATATAGATCGCACTATCCAGTCAACAATCATTGCAATCCACACACCCATAACACCAAGGCCCAGTGTTCTGCCTAGTATTACACCCATCACTATTCTGAAAATCCACATAGATCCGACACCTACTATCATTGTATAGGTGACATCACCTGAAGCCCTCAGCACATGGGGCAGTGAAAAAGAGAGCGGCCATATCAGCACTGCACACAGGCAGTAAAGTATCATAAGATGGGCTGCTATTCTGCCTGTTTCCTCCGATAAGCCATAAATTTCTATAATAAACGGCGTGCACAGGAGAATCAGGGCATTGCTTATGAACATGGTTGTATATACCCATTTCATAAGTTTTCTGGTATAGTATTCCACCTGTCTGTAATCGCCTGTCCCTACGCACTGACTGATTACCGCTACTATACCGTATCCCATCGCCATGCCCGGCAGTGCCGCTATCATAGCTACCGAATTACCCACAGCATTAGCTGCTATTGAAGCAGTACCGAAAGCAGATATCATGCTGAGCAGGATAAGCTTGCCAAGCTGAAACATACTGTTTTCCACACTGTTGGGAATCCCTATCTTCAGTATTTTTTTTATATAGTCCCACTGGGGTCTGAATACGAATTTTCTGCTGATATGCACTACATCTGCTGAATTTCTGAGAAGTATGTATATTATCACTGCTGCCACTATTCTCGATACCAGTGTCGGTATGGCAACCCCCTCAACACCGCGATGCAGGCCGTATATCAGTACTGCATTGCCAGCAACATTTATCATATTCATCAGAATCGAAACCTTCATGGACACCTTGGAGTTTCCGGTGCTTCTGAAAAGTGCTGCACCGGCATTGTACACCGATATGAAGGGGACAGAAGCCATAACTATCAGATAATACACATCACAGTAATGCGCCACGTCAGCTTCGATCCTGCCGAATATCAGAGACATTATCAGCTCCCTGAAGATATACATTACGGCTATTATCACCAGAGAAAGCAGCAGCGCAAACAGAACAAGCTGATCTGCAGCCACTTTAGCTTCCGACTCTTTCCTCTGACCCAGATACTGACCTACGACAACCGCTCCTCCTGTGGCCAGAGCCGTCATTATGTTTATTATAAGCACCATCAGTGAATCAACAAGCGAAACAGCAGAAACCGCGGCCTCCCCGACACTTGCAACCATTATGGAATCCAGCAGTCCGACAGCAAAAATAAGCAGCTGTTCAACGAACAGCGGCCACATAAGCTTTACCAGATATTTATTTGTGAAAAGCAGTTCCCCATTAATCTTCTGCAGATCTTTACTGTTCTTTTTTCTCATGACTTCACCTTCTGTAACCATAATTATATTATCACACTGGTTCTATCATGTAAATGCAGAAACAGAGCATGCTGTAAAAGCCATGCTCTGGTACTCTGATTTATATTATTCTGTTTATGAGAAGAATTCCTTTATCGAATCCAGGAAGCTGCTCTTTTTCTGATAGCAGTCATCTGTAACAGCTTTTCCCATGGATTCTATCGATTTCTTCTGTTTATGATTGAGTTTTGTCGGAACCTCAAGGGTAACCTTCACATACAGATCCCCTTTCCTGCTGCTTCTCACACTCTTGATACCTTTGCCCTTCAGCCTGAACACCGTTCCCGGCTGAGTTCCCGCAGGCACTTTGTATGAAACCTTTTCTTCAAGAGTAGGTACTACTATATCATCGCCAAGAGCAGCCTGATCAAATGTGATCGGTATCTCAAGCCACAGATCCTGTCCTCTTCTCTCGAAAAGCTTATGAGGCTTGACATTTATCACAATATACAGATCCCCGTCAGGTCCCCCGTTGATTCCCGGTTCACCCTGCCCTTTGATCGGTATCACTGAATCATTGTCGACACCTGCCGGGATATTCACTACAATAGTAACATTATCCCTGACTTTACCGGTTCCTCCGCAGTCCTTGCAAGGAGACTCGTTTATCTCACCGGTTCCGTTGCAGTCAGGACACGGCGATACGCTCTGGAAAGTTCCTAGCGGTGTTCTCTGTGCAGTTCTGACTTCACCGCTGCCTCCGCATTTAGGACACGTTTTCTTCGAGGTCCCCGGTTCTGCACCTGTTCCGCCACATGTTTTGCACTTCACATATTTGTTTATGCGAATTTCCTTCTTGGTACCAAAAGCCGCTTCCTTGAAATCAATTGTGATGGATTTCTGAAGGTCGCTTCCCTTTCTCGGACCGTTCTTGCGTCCGCGGCTTCCGCCGCCGAAGCCGCCGAATCCTCCGCCAAATGCACCGCCGAACATATCAAAGATATCTTCAAAGCCTCCGAAACCGCCAAAGCCTCCGGCACCGCCGCCGAATCCTGCATTAGGATCCACTCCTGCATGACCGAATCTGTCATACTTATCCTTTTTTTCCGGGTCTGACAGTACAGCATATGCTTCGTTGATCTCCTTGAACATCTCTTCCGCTTCTTTGTCTCCCGGATTCTTGTCAGGATGATATTTCATGGCCATTTTTCTGAAAGCCTTTTTTATTTCGTCCTCACTGGCACCCTTTTTCAGTCCTAAGACTTCATAGTAATCACGTTTATCTGCCATTTTTTAATCCTTCATTAATTTACTCTGTTCATGCACCAAAATTGCCCGCAGTCTGTCAAGCCACAGGCAATTCTGTAATCCATATTCACTGTCCGCAGGCAACACCGCCACAGACAAAATTAACAAGCATTATTATTTGTCGTCGTCAACAACCTCATAATCAGCATCAACCACATTGTCATTATTCGGCTGCTGTGAAGCTCCGCCCATGTCAGGACCAGCTCCTGCCGCACCTGCTGCGCCGGCCATGTTAGGATCCATGCCCTGAGCCTGTGCCTGCTGATACATTTTAGCTGAAATTGTATGGAACTTTTCTGTGAGAGCTTCAGTCTTAGCCTTGATATCTTCGATATTGTTGGCTTCCAGTGCACTTGAAAGAGCATCTTTAGCTGCTGTGATATCAGCCTTTTCTTCATCTGAAAGTGCGTTTTCAAGCTCTTTCATGTTCTTTTCTGTTTCATAAACGAGAGTTTCAGCTCTGTTTCTGATTTCTACTTCTTCTTTTCTCTTCTTGTCTTCTTCTGCATACTGTTCAGCTTCTTTGATCTTAGCCTGGATCTCATCATCCGAAAGCTTTGTTGATGATGTGATTGTAATGCTCTGTTCCTTGCCTGTTCCCATATCCTTGGCACTTACATTAACGATACCGTTGGCATCGATATCAAATGTAACTTCGATCTGAGGAATTCCGCGTGGTGCAGGCGGGATACCTGTGAGCTGGAATCTTCCGAGAGTGATGTTGCCGGAGGCCATATCTCTCTCACCCTGCATTACGTGAATATCTACTGCTGTCTGATTGTCTGCTGCTGTCGAGAAGATCTGGCTCTTCTTTGTAGGGATTGTAGTATTTCTCTCAATCAGCTTTGTAGCAACTCCGCCGAGGGTTTCAATTGAAAGTGATAATGGTGTTACGTCCAGCAGAAGTACGTCATTAACTTCACCAGTCAGTACGCCGGCCTGAATTGAAGCACCGATAGCTACACATTCGTCAGGGTTGATTCCCTTGAACGGCTCTTTGCCTGTTATATTCTTGACTGCTTCCTGAACTGCAGGGATTCTTGTTGATCCGCCTACCAGAATAACCTTGGAAATATCGCTGTTGCTTACGCCTGCATCAGCCATTGCCTTCTTCATAGGCTCAATAGTCTTATTTACAAGATCCGCTGTCAGCTGGTCAAACTTGGCTCTTGTAATATCCATGTTCAGGTGGAGAGGACCATTTTCGTTAACAGTGATAAAAGGCAGATTTACATTTGTAGTCTGTGCACTTGACAGTTCCTTCTTGGCTTTTTCTGCAGCCTCTTTGAGTCTCTGCATTGCCATTTTATCATTTCTCAGGTCTACGCCGTTTTCTTTAGCGAAGCTGTCTGCCATAAAGTTTAGTACAGCTTCATCAAAGTCATCGCCGCCCAGCTTGTTATTACCATTTGTTGCCAGCACTTCGAATACGCCGTCTCCCAGTTCAAGGATAGATACGTCGAATGTACCTCCGCCCAGGTCGTATACCAGGATTTTGTGCTGTGATTCATCCTTATCAAGACCATAAGCCAGTGATGCAGCAGTAGGTTCATTGATGATTCTCTTTACATCCAGGCCTGCAATCTTGCCTGCATCCTTTGTAGCCTGCTTCTGGCTGTCTGTAAAGTATGCCGGTACAGTTATTACAGCTTCTGACACCTTCTCACCAAGATAGCTTTCTGCATCAGCCTTGAGCTTGGCAAGAATCATTGCCGAAATATCCTGTGGTGTATACTTCTTACCATCAATTTCTACAGTATGGTCAGTACCCATGTATCTCTTGATTGATGCTATTGTTCTTTCAGGATTGGTGATTGCCTGTCTCTTGGCAGTTTCTCCAACCAGTCTTTCTCCGTTTTTTGCAAATCCTACAACGGATGGTGTTGTTCTGTTACCCTCTGCATTAGCGATTACAACAGGTTCGCCGCCTTCCAGAACGGCTACGCACGAGTTAGTTGTGCCCAAATCGATTCCTATTACTTTTCCCATTTTCTTTTCCTCCTAGTTTATACTGTTATATATTCATGAAAGCTAGTTTGCGACTTTTACCATTGACGGTCTGATTACCTTACCGTTGAGGGTATACCCCTTTTGCATCACGCCAGAAACCTTGCCGCTTTCATATTGTTCACTGTCTTCAGTCATCACTGCATTGTGTACATTAGGGTCAAACACCTCATCCAGTGCAGCGATTTCAGCCAGGCCGGCTTTAGCAAGCACATCGCCAAGCTGTTTGAATATCATATCCATACCCTCTTTGAATCCGTCTCCGCCGGTCTCCTGTTCAAGTGCTCTTTCGAAGTTATCCAGCACAGGAAGCATTTCTGCAACCAGCTTCTCATTGGCATAGGAATATAGATCTTTTTTTTCTTTTTCTACACGCTTTTTATAATTCTGAAAGTCTGCCATAAGCCTGATATATCTTGTATCCGCATCTTCTTCAGGCTCTTTGTTTTCTTCCGCTTTTTCAGGAGCTTCAGTCTGCTCATCCGCGGAAGTCTCTGCCGTTTCCTTCTCTTCTGCAGTTTCTTCCACAGGCTCTTCTTTTTTTATATCTTCGTTGTTATTCGTCATCATCGTCTCCTTCCGTAATCATAAACGCCTTGCTTATATTCTCTGTCAGATACTCGACAACTGATGTGACTTCACCGTATCTCATTCTCGTCGGACCGATAACACCTATCTTGCCGACCATTTTACCATCAACATGATATGTTGCAGATATCAGGCTGCAGTCCTGCATCATTTCATTCTGATTCTCATTCCCGATGGTTATAATCACACCATTATCTCTGTTTATCAGAGTTTTTGTCAGGTCATCCTTTTTATTGACCATCTCCAGGAACATTTTAGCTTTGTCCAGGTCATTATATTCAGGCAGAGAGAATATATTCGTAAGTCCATCCATGTAAAGGTGGACGTTCAGCATATCCTCCAGCGTTCTGACAAAATTAGGCACTATATTCTTCTCAAACATAGTCATCGCTTCAGCATCAGATTTAACAGCTTTGATGATATCAAAGGTCAGAGCCTCGCTCAATGTCTTGCCCCGGTAATTATAAGTCATGGTTTTCGCAAGCAGCTGGAGAGTTTCCTCAGATATCGGCCTGTCAAGCTTTACTGCTGTATTTGAAACCTTACCACTCTCTGACACCAGCATAAGCACTACTGTTTTTTCGTCGACAGGCAGCAGATTGATATATTTCAGTGTATCATGATCCTGTCTCGGTGTAAGTGCGAAAGCTGTGAGATTAGTTATCTCCGAAAGAACATGCGCTGCTCTCTGCACCAGATTCTCCAGCTCAGTCACATTGCTGTTAAGCTGCATTGAAATCGATGTTTTCTCTTCTTCGGTCAGTTCCCTCTTGTTCATCATCTGGTTGACATAAAGTCTGTATGCTTTTTCCGAAGGGACTCTGCCTGATGAAGTATGAGGATGAGTCAGGTAACCCAGCTCCTCAAGATCCGACATCTCGTTTCTGATCGTCGCAGGACTTATTCCCAGATCATAATTCTTGGAAATCGTTCTGGAACCTACCGGCTCAGCTGTCCTGATAAAATCAGCGATGATGGCCTGCAGTATTTTCAGTTTTCTTTCACTCAAATCCATATTAGGCCTCCTGTTATTAGCACTCTTTATCTGCGAGTGCTAACCTTGATTTAAATGTACCACTAATGTATATTTGTGTCAACACCTATTTGCATTTTTTAACGCATTTTAATAAATTTCTTTGTATCAAAAAGATAAATATATGCTTCACTGACATTCTTCCCTTCAGCAGCTTCAAGGGCTTCTTTATAAAGTTCAATCTGATTGCCGTATCTTTCTGCAATATCTGATTCAGTCGTTCCGCCACCCATGTAACTGTTCTTGTAGTCTATCAGCACTATCCCGTCATTTTCCTCGAAATAACAGTCGATGATACCCTGTACTATTGCATTGGTGCCATTCACTTCTTTCTGCAGAATAAATTCCCTTTCTCTATATAGTCTGTCCGACAATGCCGCCCGCTTACCTGTTTCTGATTCAAAAAACGCAGAAATATTTTCCGTTTTTATTACTGCCCTCTCTTCTGCCTCCAGAATTCCATCCTCGCAGAGTCTATCTGCAAATTCTGCGATATAATCCTCACCTTCATTCAGAGCTTTTCTGAAATCCAGCGTTTCCATCACAAGATGCATCACTGTACCTATCTCTGCAGCACTGAGTTTTTTCTTTTCTGATAAAAATGATGGTGTATCCAGATGAATATCACTGCTTATTTTTTCTCCTTTATTGAGCTCAGTCACTGAATACTTCGACCTGACTTCTCCATGTGCTCTGTACGGATACACGAATGACATCTTCCGGTCTATTTGTTCAAGGACACTTTTATCACTGTATACTGCTGCACGCTGCAGAACAGCTTCTGTCCTTTCACGCGCTGCAGAGTGACCGGCAGCTGCAGAAGCAGATATTTCATCCTGTGCAGTATTCTCATAGATAACAATTTTGTGATGCAATCTTTTCAGCGAGCCGTACATCATATCAAGATATGACCTTTTCCTGTCAATGCTCTCTTCGAGGCTGTCCGTATCTCTTACTGATGCTGTTATAATAAGACTGTCCATGGCCCTTGTCATGGCAACATACAGTATCCTGACTTCCTCTTCAAGTTCCTCACGGGTTTTTTTGCCTTCAATCGCTCTCTGAAGCAGAGTTTTTCTGTGCCACTTTTCTTCACGATTGACAAAAGGCAGACTGATTCCCAGATCCTTATGCATGGCTGCCGGACTGCCTGTACCTTTGAATCTAATCGACCTGCCTGCACCCATAAGTATCACTACAGGAAATTCAAGCCCTTTGCTCTTGTGAACAGTCATTATGCTTACTGCATTTTCACCGCTTCCTGCAAGCTTCGCTTCACCTGTGGAAATCCGGTTTTTCTCCATAGCTTCAACATATGACAGGAAACCATACAATCCTGCATAGCTGCTTTCCTCAAACGCCTCCGCTTTTTCCACAAGCATCCGCAGGTTCGCTATTCGCTGCTTACCCGCCGGCAGCCCGCTGCAGTAATCATAGTATCCTGTATCGTAGATCAGTCTTCTGACAAGCTCGCCAAGAGGTATTGCCTGCCTGATTTCTTTCCAGTAATCTATTCTGCTGAGCATGTCAGCCACTTTTTTCCTCAGTTTCTCATCCTGTCCTTCCTTTGCATATGCCTTAACAGCATCATAGTAGCTGCCACTCTCTGAAGCGATTCTGACTGCAGCAAGCTCCCTGGGATCAAAGCCGAAAACAGGACACCTCATTACTGAAATAAGGGGTATATCCTGTCTTGTATTATCAATTATCCGCAGAATATTAAGGAATACTTTCACTTCAACAGTTTCGAAATATCCCCCCGTGTTTTCACCGAATGCAGGTATACCTTCGTTATTGAGATATTTTTCCACATCTCCTATAAGAGCCCGGTTTCTGGAAAGTACAGCAATGTCACTGTATTCTACAGGGCGCGCTGTTCCTCTCTTTACATCATATATTGTTTCCCCGAGCATCTGCTTTATCAAACGGCATACAAGCTCTATCTCCTGATCTGTATTTCCCGGTACACTGCCTGTACCCTTTTCAATGATATGAAGTGATGTCTCGTATCCCTGATAACGTTCATCCACACCGCAGTGCAGCCTGGCATCTTCATCGTAGTCTTCCATGATATCTTCAAAAACAGCATTTACAGTATCTGCTATCCTTCGTTTGCTTCTGAAATTGCTGTTAAGATCTATCTTCACGCTTTCTTTCGTCTCAGGGTTTTTGTACAAAGCGTACTTTTTTCGGAATATTTCGGGTTCCGCCAGCCTGAACTTATATATGCTCTGCTTGACATCGCCGACCATGAACAGATTATTTTCTCTTGCTATTCGCTGAATTATACGTTCCTGAAGCATATTGCTGTCCTGAAATTCATCAACAAAAATATATTCAAAGCTGTCACGATACTCTGCCGCAGCCATATCATCATCCAGTATTCCGATAGCGTAATGCATCACGTCATCGAAATCCACCATGTTCCTAGTCTTCTTGCTTTCTCTGAAAATCTGTTCAAACTCCCTGACGAGACCTATAAAATACTCTGTGTCTTCATAGTTTGAGGCAATTTCCTCTTCGTATTCTTCAAATGATCTGCTGAAATACTTCTTCGCCAGATCATCTATGATACTTCTGCCTTTTTTTCGCAAAGCGGATACCTGCTCTTTTACAAGGTCAAACTTCTCCTTCTCTGCTTTTCCTGCACGCATCTGACTGAACCCCGGAGCCTTGAGGAAATTCATTACATCTGTGTACAGCCGGCTTTCATCATCAGCAGCTTCCGCAGCCCAGGCCAGCATCCTGCAGTCGGCTTCCGCTTTGTCCCCCAGAGCGGTCAGTTCCTGCTCTCTCAGAAGCTCCAGAGCCCTGCAATAGTATTCTTCCGCCTCTCTGATTCCCTGTCGTGTCTCCTCCAGAATCACACCTGTAATTCCCAGAGCTGAGGCTGGAGAGCTGTCTTTGAGATGCTCCGCACGTTCTTCTGCCCATTCCATATAATCCGGAATACTTCTCATCTCATTATACATAGAGATAATATTTTCTTTTATTCTTTTTTCATTCCTGTCACTGCTGTATTTTCTGAGAAATTTTCCGAAATCACCATCATCTCCGTGAAATCTTCTCTCAAACAGTTCATCAGCAGCATCCCTTTTCATTATGGATATCTGAACTTCATCACCGATTCTGAATCCAGGCTCCAGATCCGTCAGATAGAAATACCTGTGCATTACATCAAGCGCAAAGGTATGAAAAGTGCTTATGTTTGCTGACGGCAGCAGTTCAAGCTGTCTCCTGAGGAATACTCTGTCGGCCCCCTCTTCCTTAAGGGCCTCTCTTATTGCCTTTTCAAGCCGCTCCTTCATCTCTGCAGCTGCCGCATTGGTAAATGTCGTTATCAGAAACCTGTCGATATCAACTTTATCCCGGATAATAAGCTGTCTGATACGTTCAATAAGCACAGCAGTCTTGCCGGAGCCTGCTGCCGCTGATACCAGTATATTTTTATCCCGTGTTTCTATCGTTTCCTTCTGTGCCTTTGTCCAGTTCATATTGATTCCTTCCGGTTTTATTCATATATTTACCGCTCAGACTATTATAACAAATAATTGAGCTTACTCAACAATATATAATGAACATAATTCTATATCCACGATTTTCCCCGGCATCAAAATTACCGGGGAGTTTTTTGCTGGTCCTGTTCTTTTAATTTTAAAACCATGTTATAATATGACAATCAGAAATCATACAGAGAGGTAACATACTATGAACAACTTCAAACGTCCGACCATGCTGATGATACTGGATGGATACGGAATCAGCGAAAACACTGACGGCAATGCTATCGCCGCTGCAGATAAACCGAATCTTGATGCAATTTTTGCGAAGTACCCCGGTACGACATTAAAGGCCTGCGGTCTTGATGTAGGTCTTCCCGAAGGTCAGATGGGAAATTCGGAAGTAGGCCATCTGAATATAGGTGCCGGCAGAATCGTATATCAGGATCTTACCATGATCACCAAATCAATCCAGGACGGCAGTTTCTTTGACAATGCTGCATTTCTCAAGGCAGTCGATCATGTAAAAAAGAACGGGTCCACTCTGCATCTGCTGGGACTTCTGTCAGACGGTGGAGTGCACAGCCATATCAGCCATCTGCTGGCTCTCACAGACCTGGCAAAAAAGAACGGAATAGAAAAACTCTGCGTTCACTGTTTCCTCGACGGCCGTGATGTTCCGCCGAGGTGTGCGGCTACATATATCGATACCCTTGATTCCCATCTGCAGGAACTTGGAATCGGAACTATCGGTATTGTGTCCGGCAGATATTATGCAATGGACAGAGATAAACGCTGGGATAGAGTTGAAAAAGCATATAATGCCATGACTCTGGGAGAAGGAATGCATGCAGAATCGGGAAAAGATGCTGTGGAAACTGCCTACGAACGTGATGAAAACGACGAATTCGTGCTTCCTACAGTCGTTGACGGAGCAATTCCTGTTTCCGACGGAGATGCCATGATCATGTTCAACTTCAGACCGGACAGAGCCAGAGAGATAACACGAACATTTGTAGACAAAAACTTTGACGGGTTCCAGAGGAAAAAAACTGTCAGCGACATATGCTATATCTGCATGACTCAGTACGATGCCCAGATGCCGAACGTCACACTGGCTTTCCCTCCTGAATCCCTTGAAAATACTCTGGGGGAATACCTTGCCGATAAAGGGCTCACCCAGCTGAGAATAGCAGAAACCGAGAAATACGCTCACGTGACATTTTTCTTCAACGGCGGTGTGGAAGCACCAAACAGAAATGAAGACAGAATACTGGTTCCATCACCTAAGGTTGCAACATATGATCTGCAGCCTGAGATGAGTGCTTATGAAGTGACCGATAAAGTTCTCGAAGCCATTGAAACTGATAAATATGACGTAATTATCCTGAACTTTGCAAATGCGGATATGGTCGGTCACACAGGTGTTATGGATGCCGCAGTAAAAGCCATTGAAGCCCTCGACAGGTGCGTCCCTCGTATCGTGGACGCGGTTCTGGCAAAAGATGGACAGGTTCTGCTGACTGCAGACCACGGCAATGCAGATGTAATGTATGACGAAAACGGCAATACCGTCACTGCACATTCCCTGAACGATGTTCCTCTGGTTCATATCTCCGGTGAACCGGCTGCGCTTAAAGACGGCGGCAGACTGTGCGATATCGCTCCTACTCTGCTGAAACTGATGGATCTGGATATTCCGGCAGAGATGACAGGAAAACCGCTTGTTTAACATTTTTAATACTGACGCAAAAACCGGGATATGCTCCGCATTCCCGGTTTCTTTTACTATTTTTTCAGTTTTGAATATTTTCTCATATACATCTGCCGCATATATCTGCTTTCCAGCGGACTGATGGGCTTTACACCAAGCGCTGCCAGTGCCGCCCTGCAGTTTTTCTCAATCACCATGGAAACAGCTTCAATATCATCCTCCGCTGCCGCCGCACACAGTGCGCCCTTACCCCGTACAAGCACAGGCCGGTTTCTGTTCAATGCTTTCCGGATTTTTTTCTCATCATCCGGTATCACATCCAGACGCGGACCGATAAGCTGTGCGAAATCATCAAGGTACGGCTTCAATGTATCTCTGATTTCCATATACCTCATCACCACCGGACTGGTGTTCCACATATTATCAGCCGGCCCCGTCTGATTCCAGGGCTGGACACCGATATTCTCAAGATATCTGCCACATGCCTCCTCCAGAATGCGAGCTGTTTCAAATGCTTCATCATAATCTCTGCCATAGCATACTGCCCCATGGTTGCTCATTATTACTGCATTCCCCACTGAGGCTCTGACGGCCGCCGCTGTATTCCTGCACAGCTTCCTGGTTCCGGGGAGCCCGTATTCTGCACATATAACTCTGTCTCCGATGCCCGGATATTCTCTGTCAAACCTGATTTCATCAAGTCCCATAGCTGCTGCCGCAGAAGCATTGCTCTGATGGGTATGGATCACGAATTCCGCATTGGCTCTCAGCCTGTATATTTCTCTGTGGACTTTCAGCTCAGAAGATGGTTTCACATCACCATCCCAGTTCATGCTGCTTATCTTCACAGCTATCACCTCATCCTCAGTCAGTTCCATATAATCCCTGCCGCTGGCAGTTATGACAAATTCATCTGCTCCCGTTCTGCAGCTGACGTTTCCCCAGGTTCTGGCAATCAGCCCCGATTCAGAAAGCTCTACACCTGCTTTTATTACGAGTTCTTTAGCCTTTGCAATTTCCATTTTCTTCACCCTCATCCTGTCTGTCAACAATTATTATGCCCGCACAGACACAGACCAGCGCGGCCAGACTCTCAATACTGAAAATATTTTCTCCCAGAAATATCCCCGACATGATAACCCCGAACACCGGGATACAGAATCCGTAAATCGTAACCTTACCGACAGGGTTGTATTTAAGAAGTGCAGTCCATAAGCTGAAAGCCGCTGCAGAAATAAACACCATATAAGCCAGCAGCAACACAGATTTCAGTTCAAAACCCTCTATATGACCCCCCGAAGCCAGTCCGATCACTATAATCAGAAAACCTCCGAACATCAGCTGATATGCTGTAATCGCCATCGGAGTTCCGCGATGGGAAATCAGCTTGACAATCGTTGAAGAAGCTCCATATGCTGCCGTACTTATCAGCATCATGCCCTCACCCATAAAGGAAATGCCACCGCCTGCAAAGCCGTCAATATTGACAAGCACCACACCTGCGAAGCCTATAATACATCCCAGAGTCTTCTTCCATGTCAGTCTTTCATCCTTAACAAGAAAATGCGCCAGCAGTATGGCGAAAAAAGTACTTGAACCGTTTATTATTGAACCCTTGGTTCCCGTAATATTGCTCATACCTATATAAAAGAACACATACTCTACAGTTGTCTGCAGGAAACCCAGCCCCATAACATGGGGCGCCGAATCCCTTTTTATTCTCAATATACGCCTTTCCACGATGCATCCGACAGCAAAAGTAACCGCACCTGCCATAAAAAATCTGTATCCGGCAAACAGTATCTGGCTTCCCACAGTCGTTATGTTCAGCCATTCATATCCTATTTTAATACACGGGAAAGCACTTCCCCACAAAGCACAGCAGATCAGTGCCACCAAGCATCTTATCTGTGGCCTGCTCAATACGTTTTCCATCTTCATCTACCTCTGTCATATATTATGTTCATTACCAACGCGCTCAGAAGACCGCACACAATCTTTGAAACCATAAACACCGCAACAGTGTAACCATCTGCAACGCTGGAGATAAAAGCAAACTGCCCGCCTGTCACATATGCGCCGCTGACGCTGAAAGCAGCATTCATCATTTTACCCTTCTCATCCATCCTCGGATAAAGAGGCAGTATTGCCAGTGATGTAGAAAAATTCATAATAAAAGAGATTATTGATACTTCATTTATCCCCATGCGAATCGCCAGTCTCTGCAGCCTGGCTCTGAAAAATTTAAGCACAAGCTCTGACAGCACCAGTGACCCGCCTATTATTATCGCACATTTGAACAGTATGGTAACAGCTTCATGAACAGACTCCATATCTGTATAAGCCAGTGACGGTACGAAAATTCCAAGGATCGTGAAAAAGAATGTGATGCCGATGATCCACTGTATACCTCTGGCAAACACTGCAAAAATCCTGATAAGTCTTCCGGAGAATTTCATCAGTCCGCCCGCAAGCAGCAGACATGAGAATGCCAGCATTATAAGTATAAATACGTTCATATATCATTTTCTCCGGATTCAGTGTCCTTCTCTAATTTACCAGTATCAGATAAAAAGTCAAGATACTTTCATTCAGAAGCCGGGACCAGCACACAAAAAACTGCTGCCGATGCGTTTTATGCATCTTGGCAGCAGTTCCGGTTTCATCATAATGCCGTTTTACAGCAGTTCTTTTCTTGACAGATTAATTCTGTTCTGACTGTCGATTTCAGTAACCTTAACCTTTACCACATCGCCGACATTCATAACATCTTCAACCTTTTCCACACGCTCCTTGGCCATCTTGGAGATGTGCAGCAGACCCTCCTTGCCAGGAAGTATCTCAATAAAAGCACCTACTGAACCTTTGGCTGTGGTCAGTATTCTTGTCACCTTTCCTTCATAGATTTCACCCGGTTCAGGTTCCTTGATCAGTAATTCGATTTCTCTCACACCTGCCTGAGCTGATTCCATATCAGGAGCGGCAATATATACAAGACCAGTATCGTCTATATCAATCTTGACACCGGTGTCAGCGATGATCTTGTTGATAGTTTTGCCTCCCGGTCCTATGATAGTTCTGATATGATCAGGATCCACCTGCATCGATATAATTCTCGGAGCATACGGTGACAGTTCTGCTCTAGGCTCTGCGATCTCATCCAGCATTTCCTTCATGATATGCATTCTGCCTTCATATGCCTGTTTGAGAGCCTGCTGGAGAATTTCTCTTGAAAGTCCGTGAACCTTGATATCCATCTGGATAGCAGTAACACCCTTGGCTGTACCTGCAACCTTGAAATCCATATCGCCGAGGAAGTCTTCCATACCCTGAATATCCGACAGGATAGCCATCTTGCTTGTGCCGTCTTCTTCAACTCTTTCGATAAGACCCATGGCAATACCTGCTACAGGAGCTTTGATAGGAACACCTGCATCCATCAGAGCCAGACAGCTTCCGCATGTTGAACCCATTGAAGTTGAACCGTTTGATGAGAGGACTTCGGATACCACTCTGATAGCATAAGGGAACTCCTCTTCGTCAGGAAGCACAGGAAGCAGCGCTCTTTCTGCCAGTGCACCATGTCCGATTTCTCTTCTTCCCGGGCTCTTCATTCTGCCTGCTTCACCTACTGAATAAGGCGGGAAGTTATAGTGATGCATATATCTCTTCTCTGTCTGCTCTGTAATTCCGTCTATGGTCTGAGCTTCTCCGAGAGGTCCCAGAGTTGCTATGGAAAGCACCTGAGTCTGTCCTCTCTTGAACAGTCCTGATCCGTGAGTTCTCGGAAGAATTCCTGTATCACACCAGATCGGTCTGATTTCTGTAAGCTTTCTGTTATCAGGTCTTATACCTTCATCCAGAATCATGCTTCTTACCTGTTCTTTTGTTATCGCATAAAGTACATTTCCTATGTCATTGCCGTTGTCAGGATAGATCTCTTCGAAATGCTCTTTGGTTTCAGCCTCAACAGCATCCATATTGTCCAGTCTTTCCATCTTGTCATATGTCTGGATAGCTGCCCGCATTTTGTCTTCTGCATATTCTCTTACTGCAGCTTCTATATCTTCAGGAACCTTGTACAGCTCGATTTCCATCTTAGGCTTGCCCACTTCAGCTACAACCTGTTCGATAAATTCTACGATCTTCTTGATTTCCTCATGTGCGAACATAATAGCTTCCAGCATGGTTTCTTCAGGAATTTCCTGTGCTCCTGCTTCAACCATCATAATAGCATCCTTTGTACCGGAAACTGTCATATGCATTACACTCTGTTCTCTCTGTTCAAGTGACGGGTTGATAATAAACTGTCCGTCAACCATTCCTACCAGTACAGATCCAGTCGGACCTTCCCACGGAATATCTGAAATTGCCAGCGCAACTGAAGATCCTATCATCGCTGCGATTTCTGACGGAGCATCATAGTCAACACACATTACTGTAGCAACTACCTGTACATCGTTATAAAAGCCCTTCGGAAAAAGAGGTCTTAACGGTCTGTCCATAAGACGTGAATTGAGGATCGCTCTTTCACTAGGTCTTCCTTCTCTCTTGATGAAACCGCCCGGGATCTTTCCTGCAGCATACATCTTTTCCTCATAGTCACATGACAGCGGGAAAAAGTCCACATCAGGTCTCGGTTCCTTTGATGCACATGCTGTAACATTTACAACAGTATCACCGTATCTTACCATAACCTGTCCATTGGCCAGTTCACATACCTTGCCGATTTCCAGTTCCAACAGCTTGCCGCCTATTGCAGTCTTGAATGTTCTGTAATCTGTGAATTTCATAATAAACAACTACCTCCTGTTTATTCCTTACCTTTTGATATACATCCGGTACTACTGAAAACACCGGAAAAACAAAGGCGGGGTTAAAGCCCCGCCTAAATTTTAAGTTTAATTACTTTCTCAAACCTAAACGAGCAATCAGATCTCTGTATCTATCAAGATCCTTTTCCTTCAGGTAATTGAGAAGGTTTCTTCTCTGTCCTACCATTTTTAAAAGACCTCTTCTTGAGTGGTGGTCCTTCTTGTGAACCTTAAGGTGTTCGTTGAGATCGTTGATTCTGTAAGTCAGGATAGCCACCTGTACTTCAGGAGAACCTGTATCTCCTTCCTTAAGCTGGTACTCTCTGATAATTTCTGCTTTCTTTTCAGTAGTAATCATTTGTTTTCCTCCTTATTATTATCCGCCTGCTGCCCGGTTACCGTCGGAGTCTCGGGAAACTACGCTGCAGGTAAAATTATATACGCTTTATATTAACATACCCTTTCTGTCATTTCAAGAGGAAAAATCACGTATATCTAATTAAATGACGGCGGTGTAACGTCCCTGTTTTCAAAAACATTCCGCATACTCTCTACAGGTGACGGTTCCGACATACTGAAATACATCTTCGCAGCTTCTGTTGTTCCGAAATCTCTGTTGGATCCTGAATCCTGAACTTTGTTGAAGGCTTCTCTGAACATCTGATTATGAGCTTCCTCCCTGTTAAGGAGAAAATCGATGGTTTCTCTGACCTTCTTGTCTTCGATCTGTCTGTAAAGATACTCGTATACAACCTTGGCTCTCTGCTCTGAGGCTATATTCGCCAGCAGATCAGCACACAGATCTCCCGTCACTGTAACATAATCAGCAGTCCACGGACTTCCTGAAGAATTGACAAGACCCGGAGTAAGACCAAACATCACATGGGTCTGGATTTCACCCGCCTTTACAGCCTGAGCATCCACATCATGACCATTAAGCAGATTTACTGTCTGAGCCACCATCTCCAGATGGCCCAGCTCCTCAGCAGCGATATCCAGAAACAGATCCTTGATTTCCTGGTCCTTTATTCTGAAGCTCTGTGACATATACTGCATTGCTGCCTTGAGTTCTCCATTGCCTCCTCCCAGCTGCTCCTGCATCAGAACAGCATACTGAGGGTTGGGTTTTTCCACAGCTACCGGATGAAATAACTGTTTTTCGTGTTTAAACATAGCAAATACTCCTTTTTTGGTTAGTATCTGCATTTATTCCGCTTATATCCATACAAAGTGAACATGTATTGTCATGCATTCTCTGTCTACCGTTTGAGAACTGCCAGGCAGTAGCCCACTCCTGCCGGAGCTTTCATCTGATGCTCAGGCACCGCTTCATTGTATTCATCAAAATAATTTTCTGTCATCCCATCATCATCGAGATGCTCCATCACCTCAAAACCAACTCTATTCAGAAGCATTTCAACTTCACTGCGAGAATACTTGGCCTTCATCTGCTCGCCTGCAGCAGCAGCCATCTCTTCATTTCTGGCGCTTTCCTCTCCCGCATCACAGGTTGGATAAGGATAATCAAAGCATATCATACTGCCCGGACACACAGCAGAGGATACTCCCCTAAGCAATGCTTCAAACTGTGCTCCCGTCAGATAATAGCTTATACCCAGAAGACTGCAGAAACTGATCTCTGCAGCATCATATGCACTTTGCATCAGCTTATCCTGCCACGACGGACTGCTCAGATCGCATGGAATATATATGGCACGGTTTCCAGCATCGCCTGTTCTTGATACCTTATCATCAATCATGTCAGGAAGATCCAGCTCAAACACCTTCAGACTGTCATAATCATTCCTGTATGCGAAAGTATCATATCCTGCAGCAAATATTAAATACTGCCCGCAACCCTCTTTCACAGCATCAGCCAGCTTTTTCTCACAGAAAGCACTTCTTCCCAGGACTGACGGTGACAGCTGATTATCAACTATCCATCTGAGAGCTTCTTCAGCATTCTCTTTAAAATCAGGATTGAAGTAGCTTATCCCGCCGCTCATATTACCGGCAACCGCATCATACTCCTGTTGTGTCATCAGCTTCTCCGCATAATCATCAGCAAACACCCTCATCTCATTGTTTCGATAATGGTATGCTCTGGCAAAACAGCTCACCAGTGCAGTCATGTTTTTTTCACTCATTTCATTCACCTCCGAATACTTAATACACCCGGAGTGTGCACTTTACAAGACTTGAAGTTTCAACGATTTTGTGGTAATATAAACATGAAATCAAGAGAAAAATTCTTTCATTCTATCGTTCAGCTTCCTGTAAATCCTGTCTCTTATCCACGGCTCATCTGAAGCATCAACAGCCTCCTCCGTACCAAACCATCCCACACGGCTGTTTTCATCAGGCTTGCATCTGATCGGCTGATCAGGATCCGCTTCAAAAAGAAACGTGAAGTTCAGATGCAGATGGGAGGACACATAGTGTCCCTTTTTTACATGCCCGTCAACAGTGAGTATTTCCAGGGAAAAGATATCATCAGTAACTGGTGCGAAGCTTTCAAGTCCCGTTTCTTCCTTTATTTCTTTTCCTGCGACACTCAGCAGATTGCGCTCTCCGTCAGCATGCCCGCCAAGCCACGACCAGGAGTTGTATATATTGTGATATGCCATCAGCACCTTCGTCCTGTCATGACTCACAACCCAGCCGGAAACTGTGATATGAGCAGAACTGTTATCACGTGAAAAAAGCTCTTCACCGCTCCTGAGTCTCCGAAGAATCTCTATACGATCCTGTTTCTCCTGTTCATTATAAGGTATATAATTCTCTACAGCCTTCAGCAGTTCCATAATAGTTCTCTCCTCTATCATATACTGTATTTATTCTTCTTTCTGACAAACGTAGTCTGCGGAAGATTGAGAAATTCAGCGGCTTTTCGCGTGGTCTTCTCCTTCTGCAGAGCGTACGTGATTATTTTCTTTTCCTGTTCCTCCATCAGTGAAGTGAAGTCTATCTGTGCGTCGCGTCTAAACCGCTTCTTTACATTGACCATAATTTTATCGTAGACATCTTCATTGAGGATTTCATCAACATCATCAGCCTCAATTATATCATTTTTCTGTGCAATATAAAGCCTATGCACAACGTTTTCAAGCTCCCGTACATTTCCCGGCCAGTAATATTCATCCAGCTTCTGCTGAGCCTCCGGAGAAAAAACTCTGTCTATTCCGTACTTTTTACTGTAGCTTTTCACGAAGACCGCCGACAGGCACCTTATATCCTCAACACGTTCTCTCAGCGGTGGAACCTCTATCAGACAGATATTAAGCCTGTAGTAGAGATCCTCTCTGAACCTTCCTTCCTCCACCAGCTTTTTCAGCGGAACATTATTGGCACATATCACACGCACATTGGTTTTTATCTGTTCGGTGCCGCCTAATCTGTAAAACGTATTTTCCTGCAGTACCCTGAGCAGCTTTGACTGCATGGTCAGAGAAAGCGCACCGATCTCATCAAGAAACAGGGTTCCATTGTCTGCCAGCTCAAAATATCCTTCCTTGCCATCCTTCTGTGCACCTGTAAAAGCACCGCCCTCATACCCGAAAAACTCCGATTCTGCCAGATTTTCCGGTATTGTCGCACAGTTTATCCTGATACACGGTTTCCCTTTTCTCGGGCTGTTGTGATGTATCAGATTAAACACCTTTTCCTTACCGGTACCTGTCTCGCCCTGTATAACAACATTGCAGTCATATCTGGCTATATTCAGCACCTTTTCTATCATATCAGCAGTTGCCGGGCTGCTGTAAATAAAATCGTCAATTTTCTGCGCCGCCATTTGTGTTCTTATTTTTTTCGCACCTGATACCGGCTTCAGCTTCCTGCTCTCATAATAATTATCCAGTCTTTTTAGATGAGGTGTCAGCGTTTCCGCCAGTAAAAGAGCATATTCATAAACATTGCTTTCGTATCCGCAAGTGGAATAGCTGCTTACCTCCTTGCCAAGTGAATCAGCTACCAGGGAACCTTCTGAATAATTATTTT
Organism: Clostridiales bacterium; assembly: GCA_022763735.1. Lineage (GTDB taxonomy): Bacteria > Bacillota > Clostridia > Peptostreptococcales > Anaerovoracaceae > Lentihominibacter. Next base: position 5,183 of record JALEQY010000035.1, on the reverse strand, counting down.
TAAAGCTCATATAGCATATCGTTCCTTTATCTCTTACAAGAAGTGATGCCACGCATTCGGAGCCTTCTGTATCATCAAGATTTATTACAAAATCTGCACATTTGCTGCTGTCATCGCCGGCAATTGCCGCGAAACTCTCTACAGGTCTGTTCATAGTTACAAAGTGCACCTCATCAGCCAGCGGAGAAAAAACATTGTCAAATTCACTCTTTGTTATTTTTTTCGCCTGTGCTTTATCTATTACTGCAGCCACAGATACATTGTCTCCAAGGTGATATCTTACCATCTTGGCATAAATCATCAGCAGTACCATATCGCTGCTCAGTATTGCTATCTTTGACACCATTTTTGACTCAAATGCCGACTTGACTCCCAGCAGATTGCCTTCTTCATCAAGAAGCTTCAGCAGATATCTTAAATCAGTCTTTCCGTTCCATTTAACCAGCTGATTTGATTCGAAACAGATGGCGTATCCGCTGCAGGATATCTGTCCATACTGAAAATCAACAGATTCTATACTGTCCAGCTGAATTGGAATTCCTGTAAGAGGAGACATACATATTATCCGATCTCCTACCTTCATCCCACCCATAGGAAAATCATCCGAAGCTTCCTCTATCGTTCCGAACAGCAGACCTCCTGTCTTGGTATAGGGATTGTGCAGCTTTCCTCTCTGATTGATTATCTGCAGTATGTGTGCTTTTATTCTTGCTTCATCATACTCACAGCTGCTGCATATCTGATCAAAATTTGTTATTTCAAGATTTATCAGGCTTACAGCTATTCTTATTTCTCTACTGCCGACTGCCCCTGAATTATCCACCTGCCATGCTGTTGCAGGCAATGCGCCTTTAGGTTCGATGACTCTGTCTGCACCATAATACTTCATATTGTGCTCCTTTAACTTCCTGTTAATTAATAATTTATCCTATAAAACATATGGTGTCAATCATTTTGAACCATTTTCGGATACGAGTTCTGGCGTTTGAGCCACATTTGGTTCGTTTTCTGAATAATTTGTATTCTTTTCTTCCTGTATTGCACGCTGAAACCCTTTATTTATCAGTCTTTTTCACTATTTTACTTTCATAGTATATATGGCATAGAATTTGCGTTGTAAAATAACGAAAAAAATATCGGAGGTATTAATCATGGAATGGACAGCAATTGATGTCGGAATACTGTCGATACTGCCTCCTGTAGTAGCGATAGTTCTGGCATTGATAACAAAAGAAGTTATTTTTTCACTTATTCTGGGAATATTATCCGGAACAACAATCTATGCATTAAGTACAGGAACAGGCATAGTAGGTATTTTCGATACAACTGTTACCCTTATGGCAGACAAGCTTTCAGGCAACACCACTATGATAATTTTCCTCTGCCTGCTGGGTATCCTAGTTGCCCTTGTAAACAAGGCCGGCGGATCAAAGGCTTACGGAGAATGGGCGGTTCAGAAGCTGAAGACAAAAAGGAGTGCATCTGTTGCTACAGCGTTTCTCGGAGTTCTGATCTTCATTGATGACTATTTCAACTGTCTTACAGTTGGTACAGTTATGCGCCCTGTAACAGACAGAGTAAAGTTATCTAGAGAGAAGCTGGCTTATCTGATCGATGCAACAGCTGCACCTATCTGCATTATTGCACCGATTTCCTCATGGGCTGCTTCAGTAATATCATATTATCCTGAAACTGCAGGAATGAGCGGAATGATGGCATTCCTGTCATCCGTACCTATGAATCTGTATGCTATACTGACTCTCATCATGGTATTTACCATGGCCGCAAGAAAAAACGCTGACTACGGCCCTATGCTCAAGGCTGAGCTGAATGCTGAAAAGGGTATAATTTCAGATGTTGATATGAGCAAGGAGGAAGAAAAGTACCTGCTCAACAGCGAAGGTTCTAAGGGTAAAATCTGTGATCTGGTTGTCCCTATCGTTATCCTTATCATTGCATCAATCCTGTCAATGATTTATGTCGGCGGATACTGGGGCGAAGAAAAGATGTCACTCTTTGATGCTTTCGGAAATACCGATGCAGGAGCTGCTCTGGCCCTTGGTGCTTTTGTCACTCTTATCATCACATTTATATATTACATGTGCAGAAAAGTCCTCACTTTCAGAGATTTCTTCTCATGTATGAATCCTGGTGTGAATTCTATGGTGGCAGCATGCGTTATCCTGACACTGGCATGGACAATCAGCGGAGTATGCAGAGATCTTCTTTCTACAGGACCATATGTGGCTTCCCTTGTGGAAAATTCCGGTGTTCCGATGGGTATTCTGCCGATGCTGATATTCGTTGTTGCGTGTCTGCTGTCATTCTCTACAGGAACAGCATGGGGAACCTTCGGCATCCTGATTCCGATCATCATATCAATCTGTGAAATCGCTGCTCCAGAGCTGCTCATTACAACACTGTCGGCAACTCTGGCAGGTTCAGTATTCGGAGATCACACTTCACCGATATCAGATACTACAATTCTGGCATCTACAGGAGCCCGATGCGATCACCTCAAGCACGTTGGAACTCAGGTGCCTTATGCACTGACTGTAGCCGTATGCTGTGCAATCGGTTATATTGTTGCAGGTTTCACAGCAGGCATGGGCTTCGCGGTAAGCACGGTCATAACACTGATTGTTTCGATAGTATGTCTGGCGGTTCTTCTTATCGCACTGCCAAAAGTTTACGGCAGAAAAAAATACGAAACTGCCTGATTAATATAAACCAATACGAAAACTACTTTACATCTCATAAACTCAAAAAAGAGCATCACCTGATATTTAACCTGACATGCAGGTATCATATCACAAGTGATGCTCTTTGCTTTCGCTTTATCGCTCAATATGTCTATAGATTATCTGACCTCTCCGTCCTTGAATGCTTTCATCATTGTCCCTGTCAGACTTACAGACGAATCTGCCGACTCTTCCGGGATCTCGCTTCGCTCAAGCCATTCGGCAACAGACAGCTCATCTCTGTCAAGAGTAATCTCACTGCTTCCGTCAAGATCACAGAAGAACCCTACAAGCAGTGTATCTGTGAATGACCATGGCTGGCTGCCGTAATACCTGATATTTTTCACCTTCAGACCTACCTCTTCCATCACCTCGCGGCGTACCGTATCCTCAAGGCTTTCTCCAACCTCAGTATATCCTGCTATCAGAGCATATCTCCTGAATTTACTATGGCTTACCGAGTATTTAGTCATAAGCAGTCTGTCACCATCGATAACACCTACAATAACGCTCGGGCATATCTGAGGATAATATACCTTGCCGCACTCAGGACACTTCATCGCTCTCTCATCTCCCGGCGCCTCCATCTTCGCACCACATCTGCCGCAGAATCTGGTGCTTGTATACCAGTTGTGTATCTGAAACCCGGTTACAGCAGCAAATGCCTTCCACAGAGGACGGGCAGCCCTTATCTTGTCCTTAGGTACATATTCCCATTTCCCGAAAGGCTCGATTTCAGGGCTCCTCAGTTCGAAATAATCGGTATCATCAATTCTGAACAGAATCTTTGCCTTTTCCCTGATTTCAGGAAACACCTTCTCAATATCCTTCACCTCAGGATAGACAATACCATCCTTATCAAATCCGCACAGCAGCGCATTATCTCTGAAAATCAGCATCACATCGTCATCAAACACCTCTGCTTTCCTATATGTCACATCGTATTTATGTGGTGCAATATCCTGTATCATTGTCTTCTCCTTATTTCCTTCCTTTAAATTATGCCCGGCTGCTGCCAAGCTCCAGCATCATAGGTACATGAGGGATGTCATCCTCCAGAAACTCATCTCCGCTGACAACAAATCCTTCCCTTTCATAAAACCCTTTCGCATACACCTGTGCCTCAATATATATTTTCTCAGCGCCAAGGCTGGCAGCCTCAGATATCCCGGCCTTGAGAATCTCTGCACCAAGACCTGTACCTCTTTCTATAGTAAGCACTCTGCCTATCTGCATCAGCTTTTCAGGTGGCTCCTTATCTATTATCCGCAGATATGCCGCAATTTTTCCGTCTTTTTTTATGTAAAGGTGTACGCCGCCATCATCCTGTGCATCTATGTCCTGATACGGACACTGCTGCTCCACAACAAAAACCTTCATTCTGGTTTCCAGTATCTCATAGAGCTCCTTAGTATCGAGTTCATCAAATCTTTTTATCACTACATCATTCATCAAGCAGTTCCTCCGCAAAAGCCCTCGCACGTTCAGCTTTTTCATCATCCATGAAGACCGTATCGTATCCCAGATGACGTTCTGCCAGCATTCCTCTGTATTCAAGCTGCGAATGCTTACAGTACCGCTTCATGCCTGTCTCCCACAGATCTGCACCCTTCTCAGGCTTATAACCGCAGGTCGTCAGCAACGCCACCTGTTTTCCTGCCCACAGTGAAGGACCCTTCTTATCTCCGTAATACTTGTTCAGTCCGTAAACCAGCCTGTCCAGAACCATCTTCATCTGAGCAGTACAGTACCAGGAATATATCGGTGAGGCAATTACTATAAGATCGCTTGCCATCACCGCATCGAATATCAGATCCATATCATCATCTCTGACACATGCTGCGGCAGACCAATCCTGCTGACAGCCTCTGCAGGCGAGACATGGCTTAAGCTCCATATCATACAAAGTGAACTCTGTCACATTGCATCCTTTTTCCTTCAGTACATCCATAAATGACTCTGTCAGAGCATTTGTATTCCCTTCTTTTCTGGGACTGCCCTTGAGAATGCATACTTTTTTTATTTCCTTATTATTCAATTTTGTTCCTTTCTGGCGTTTCCGATGAATCATCAATATATATTTCTCCCCATTATGCCAGTTCGAAGAATACAGGCAGCAGTGCCTTTCTCTTCTCAGTCAGCGAATATTCCACATGAGGCGGAACTTCATTGAACTGCTCCCTGTGTACTATACCCACCTGCTGTTTTTTCATACCTAGTATATTATTTGTACTGTAAAAAATCAAGGAGATGAGATTATGGAAACTACAATAATATATTACTCAAAACACCACGGGAATACAAAAAAGTCATCGATGCCATCGCATCAGAAAATCAGATCGCTCTCGAAAACGCCAGAGCTTTTTACAGAAAATTTATATAATTGCAGTCAGATGGCAGTTCACTTTTATGTAATTTAGTTACTCCAGTACCAGGAAATTT
>JALEQY010000006.1 GCA_022763735.1 Clostridiales bacterium | reverse complement strand
TGAGGGAAATACAAAAAGCCCGGTATGTGTTAGAATAGGATAAAAATGAGTATCAGACAGAATTCAGATAAAACAGCAAACGGAGAAAACTATGGCAGAAAAAACAGCGGTGCAGCTTAAAGCCGGGATTGCCGCGGCGGGAATAACATGCGGGCGGGACCGCAGAACAGGCACTAATATATACAGAATACAGGGAGATGACAGAACCGTCATGTTTGATGCAGCGGATGTGCCAGGCAGATTCACTGACGGCGTGGATATGCTTGTGCTGAATAACTGTTCGCCGGACAGAATGGAATATATCGGCAGAATCATAGAAGCAAATCCGGATATTGTTCTGGCGGGAACTGCAGTGACCTTGAACTTCGCAGAAGAATTTCTGGGGTTCAGAATCAGTAAACGCATCATCAGGCATCGTGAGCGCATGGATATCGGAGGACGTATCATCGAACTGATCCCTGTACCTAACGTGAACCGCAGCAGACATCAGGACAGGACATGGAAGAAGTCATACAGATTCCTCCAGATGCCAAACTGGCAGTGGATTGACAGTATATGTATTATTGTATCCTCATCCGGCAGTGCATCCGGCAGCATATCCGGCAGCGGCAGAATACTGATAAGCGGACAGCTTTTCAGCAGCAGAGACGGACAGAGCAGAGAGGATTATTTCAGGCAGAAACTCAGACCTTTCATCCCTCAGGTGTCAAAAACAATTAAGCTGCTGGAAAAAGAGGAAATAACCGCTATACTTCCTGAAAGCGGTGAAATACTGGATTTCGCCACAGGAATGGACCTGTACAGCAGACTGATGCCGGTTTCGCAGGCAGCCGGAGGCGATGAAGCTGCCCGGAAGCTGATAGTGATACCGTATGTATCGGAATTCGGATGTACAGGTAAACTGGCAGAAGCCATCGCAGCAGGAGCATCACAGGTTCCCGGCATCAGTACGCAGCTGACAGACCTGACTGCCGCAGAGCTCACAGAAGCAGTGAGGGAGGCGGAGCAGGCTGACGGTATCGCCATAGGCACACCTACTGTAGAAGATGATGCGGCTGAAATCATCATGAGATTTCTCGCGGAGGCATCTGTATCCGGATTCAGAGATAAGACAGCAACGGCCTTCGGCTCGTATTCATATGCTGAGAAAGGCGTGACGAATGCGCTCTGCCGTATGAAGCAGCTCGGGATGATGACGACAGGAGAAGGTTTTGCCGTAAGATTCCTGCCGGATGAAGCTGACCTGAAGGAGGCGCAGCGTTTCGGCGAGTATTTTGCAAAATGCACGGCAGCAGGAGAAATACTGCCCCGTGAGGAATGCTCAGAGGATGATACGACACAAACACAGGCTGTCTGCACTGACCGCAGATTTATCATAATCGGAAACGGTGCCGCAGGGACAGCTGCGGCAGAAGAGCTGAGAAAGCTGGATGCCGGCTGCAGCATAGAACTGATATCCAGAGAAAAATACAGAGGCTACAACAGACAGATGCTGACAAGAAGCATGCTGCGCAAAGTACCGGAGCAGAACATGTTCCTTTACAGAAACGAATGGTATGAAACCAGAAATATCATATCCACACTGGGACGGGAAGTCACAGCCATAGATGCCGGCAGCAGGCGGATTACCCTTGATGGAGGAGAAACAAAACAGTATGACGGGCTGATTATAGCGACGGGTGCTGATCCGGTGAGAGCAGATGTTCCGGGAAAGGAGCTGCAGGGAATTTTCTGCATACATGATCTGCCCGAAATGGACGAGATGAGAGAATATATAGCAACCGGTGAAATCAGCAGTGCAGTGATACTGGGAGGAGGCATAATGGGCCTTGAAACCGCTGCAGATCTGGCAAAAAGCGGCATCCATATCACGATCTGCGAAAGCGGCCCTCATCTGATGCCGAAGCAGCTTGATGAGACTGCAGGCAGAATGCTTGAAGAACGGCTTGTGAAAGCGGGAATAGCAGTGGTGACTTCGGAAACAGCTGCCGGATTTGAGGGAAATGAACATGTAAGCAGTGTGGTGATGCAGAGCGGTCTGCGCCTTGATGCACAGTTGGTGATACAGTGCCTGGGAATAAAAGCCAACGGAGTGCCTGCATCAATGTCAGACAAACCAGGTATCAGGGTCAATGACAGAATGGAGACAGGTATGGCTGATGTTTACGCATGCGGTGACTGTGCAGTACACAATGGTGTGAATTACGGACTGTGGACGCAGGCGGTGCAAATGGCACGTGTTGCAGCCCGCAGCGCGGCAGAAGACACCTCAGGCAGCCGGGAGAAAACCGGGGTGCATCGGGAGAGTGCCCTTTACAGACCGGTAGTTCCGGCAGTGACCTTCACAGGCTTCGGCATGAGTGTTTTCGCTGTTGGAGATAACGGCAGAGACAGACAGGCAGTATATCAGACAAAGGAAGTGCGGGACCCGGCAGAAGGAACATACCGGAAGCTTTGCTTTAAAAACAGGAAATTCTGTGGAGGAATACTGTTCGGCGACGTGGATATGACGACGGAGCTTATAGAAGCATATGAAGAAGGGACGCTTTTTGAAAATATTAGTATTTAAAAAGAACTGCTGACTAAGTGGACTATTTCTGATATAATGGAGCAGAATGGAGAAGTAGAAGTATATGATAGATAATTACGGAAGAAATATAAATTATATCAGGATATCGGTAACAGAGCTGTGCAATCTCAGATGCCGGTACTGTATGCCCGAGGAGGGCATCGAGAAGAGGAATCACGAGGAAATGATGACAGCGGAGGAGACTGTTGATGCAGCCAGAGCCGCTGTTTCTCTGGGGATAGACAAGATCAGAATAACCGGAGGGGAGCCTCTTGTCAAACGCGGGATAGTGAAACTCTGCAGAGAAATTGCCGCTATTGACGGATTGCGGGAACTCTGTATAACAACTAACGGCACCTTGCTGGGACAATATGCGAAGGATCTTTATGATGCGGGGGTCAACAGGCTCAACATCAGCCTTGATACTCTGGATCACGATAAATTCAGATATATAACCCGGCTTGGGGAACTGAATGATGTGTTCGAAGGCATAGAGGCTGCCTTTGAAGCAGGTTTTGAGAAGATAAAGATAAACACAGTGCTGATGGGCGGGTTTAATGATGATGAGATAGAGAACTTCGTAGCTCTGACAAAGGACAGGCCCATAGAAGTAAGATTTATCGAGCTTATGCCTATAGGAGGAGGTCTGGATTTCGAAAAGGCACAGTTCATCAGCTGCCAGGAGGTGCTGCAGAGAGTACCTGAACTTGAGTCTATGGAGATGTCCGACGGAGTGGCTTCCATGTACAGACTGCCGGGTGCAGCGGGGCGAGTGGGTCTGATCAGGCCTATAAGCTGTGAATTCTGCAGCGGATGCAACAAGATAAGACTCACGGCTGACGGAATGCTGAAGCCGTGCCTGCACCTTGACGCAGAGATTTCCATAAAAGGACATACTCAGGAAGAAATGAAAGCTGTAATGAAACAGGCGATCCTTGACAAGCCGCAGAAGCGTGATACCATGGATGCCGACAACCCGAGCCAGGCAGGCAGGAACATGAATCGCATAGGAGGATAAGATGGCGGACTTTACACATTTTAATGAAGAAGGCAGAGCGAAGATGGTGGATGTCGGGATGAAATCCGAAACAGAGAGAGTTGCCGTAGCGGCAGGAAGAGTTCTGGTCAACAGTGAAACCTTCGACAAGATAAAGAGCGGCGGCATGAAAAAGGGCGATGTGCTGGGAACAGCTCAGATTGCCGGCATAATGGCTGCCAAGAGAACTTCCGATATAATTCCTATGTGTCATCCTCTGATGCTGACGGGAATAGATATAAAATTCAATCTCAATGAAGCTGAGCTTGCAGTGGAAATAAAAGCAGAAGTAAAGTGCAAGGGAGTAACTGGTGTCGAAATGGAGGCACTGACAGCAGTTTCGGCTGCGGCTCTCACTGTCTACGATATGTGCAAGGCAGTCCAGAAGGACATGGTCATAGATGAGATATGCCTGCTTTCAAAAAAAGGCGGCAAAAGCGGAGATTTTTATCGCAGTGAGGCGATTTCCCGGGAAAAGCTGTAGAAAATGACGTAACGGCACAGATTATTGTGTCAGAAGTAGGCGGTTGTCGCGGGTTTACGGGAATCTGCCGCGACAGATGCCGGAGTATGAGAAAAACTGAAGAGAGGAAATGATATGGAATACAGAGCAGCGGTGATTACAATGAGCGATAAAGGCTCCCAGGGGCTTAGAGAGGATACAGCAGGTGATGCTGTTGTCAGAATCCTGGAGGAAAACGGCTGGAAAATTGAATACAGGACGATGATTCCTGATGATATGGAACAGATCAAAGCTGAACTTGTTAAATGTGCCGATGAGCTGAAAGTGACCCTGGTTGCCACAACCGGCGGCACAGGCTTTTCAATGAGAGATGTGACTCCTGAGGCAACTCTGGCAGTAGTGGACAGGGAGGTCAGAGGAATACCCGAGGCAATGCGTGCCGAAAGCATGAAGATAACACCGATGGGTATGCTTTCCAGAGCAGCGGCAGGGCTGAGAAAACAGACCCTGATCATCAACCTTCCCGGCAGCAGAAAAGCTGCTTCGGAATGTCTTGAAGCGGTAATAAAGCCGATAAAGCATGGAGTCGAGGTTCTGCTGGGAGAAGCCGGTGACTGTGCAGCGATTCATCTGCCCAAGGGTAAGGTGAAGGCCGTATGTATAAGCGAGGAAAAGGGTGTGCAGAAGCATGAGGTGGACGAGGTTTATCTTAAGGTCGACCATGGCATAGAAGGTGATGCCCATGCAGGAAACTGGCACAGACAGGTGAGCCTTCTGGCTGCGGAAAGTATTGCCAAGACTCAGAAAGCACTGGATTACAAGCTGGCAAACGGTGACTTCGCAGAAAACATCGTGACTGAAGGTCTCGTTCTCTTTACACTCCCTGTAGGAACGAAGCTGCAGATAGGAGAAGCAGAGGGTGTGATAACTCAGATCGGCAAGGAATGTCATAAGGGATGTGCCATCAGAGAACTGGCAGGAGACTGCGTGATGCCCCGTGAGGGAATTTTTATCAAAGTACTGAAACCGGGTAAAGTCAAGCCCGGAGATGATATCAAGGTGTTACCTTAATTTAATAGAGGAAAGAGGTTATTAAGATGATAAGCAAAGTGACAGATTCAATTGTGTATGTAGGTGTGAATGACCATGATGTAGACCTGTTC
>JALEQY010000146.1 GCA_022763735.1 Clostridiales bacterium | reverse complement strand
GACTTGACATAATATGCTAGGAATCATCGGAGGTATGGGGCCCAATGCCTCTTCACTCTTTTATAAAATGCTTATAGAAAAGACCCCTGCAGCAAAGGATCAGGATCATATGGATCTTATGATGCTCAGTCATGCATCCATACCTGACAGAACAGCTGCCATACTTTCAGGCGACAAAGAGAGAATCGGATACGTCAGGGATCTCATCAGAGATGATATTATCAGACTCAGGGCCGCAGGCTGCGACAGAATCGCAATAACCTGCAATACAGCCCATTATTTTGTTGATATGCTCGAAGAAAAGAAGCACGTCATACATCTGATCAGCGAAACTGTCAATGCAGTGAAATCCAGACCGCACCACAGCAGAGCGGCTATCCTCGCCACCCGCGGCACAATAGAAACACGTATATATCAGGATGCGCTGGAAGCTGCCGGTATAGAGGTGTACATCCCATCCGAAATCGGGCAGGATAAAATAATGAGTATTATCTATGATTACGTCAAAAAAGGCAGCCCCGCACCTCAGGCGCTGTGGAACGATATCCACAGCGAAGCCGCAGAAAGCGGCTGTGACCTTGCGGTACTTGGCTGCACTGAACTCTCCTTTGCAGCCAGAGAACTTAAGCTCGACATTACCGAAAACGGATTCTACGTCGATTCTATGGATGTGCTTGCATCAAAATGCGTTGAACTATGTGCCCCTTCTAACTGAACAACCTGTCTATATAGTGGATGTACAGATCAGGCAGCACATTGAAATTATATGACTTCTCAAGTCTTTCGGTATACTTGTGCATGTCCTTGCCGGCTGCACCGATAACGACAGCAGGCACTTTGAATTCCTTGAGAGCTTCTGCCGGGAATTTATACAGCAGGTCAATGCCTATAAGGTTCTCAAACAGCGCGTCAAAATCAAGACCGTCAGCAAGCCATGTATAGCACAGATCGGATATGCCGTAATACTCGCTTGTTTTTATTGTTTCACCGTATTTTTCGGCTGCATAACTGATAAGTTCGTCGATATTCTCCAGCATCTCTGCGGTTGCCGCATCCTCCGGATCAATATTCACATCAGGGTAGTAAGGCGGCAGTACAGAAACGATAATCATCGGTCTCTTGTCCTCATAAAGTTCATACAGGTGCTTCATCAGCTTCAGACATGTAGCCTGCAGCTCAGGATTTTCTTTCATGTATTCATCTGCACATTCCTGCATATGTAACCGTAAATCCCCGTCAAAGGTCTTTTCAACAGCTTTGTAGATTTCTCCATAGGTCATGACACATGGCTCCGCTTCATAATGGGCAGGTACTTTGCCTGTAAGCTCTGTGAAACCATCCACCTTCGCTTTCATGAGATCAACTGTATTCTCAAAGGCTCTCTGTGCAACACCTTTAAGCTTTCTCACAGTTTCCTCAGGATTCATCTTTATCGTTGCGATATTGAAATATGCGGCTGCATACAGACTCGTGGAAAGGGAATAGAATTCCTTCATGTCCTGGAGCTTAAGGCCTGCAGGAGGTGCACTGGTGATGCCGTGATTCTGCTGGCAGAACTCAGGATTGAGAGTCATTTCTCTGTATACCTCAGCAGCCAGTATATTGGCATCCAGTCCCAGCAGGGGCTCTTCACCATGGGTCATTTTGCCTGTGCAGAAAAACATAGGCATTACCTTGCCGGCTCCGCCGTACTGTATGTATCTGACACCTTCCTCCTGGCCGTCTAGCAGATACCCTTCGGTAAGCAGCAGATTTCTGTATTTCAGACCGTGCTTTTTCGCAAACTCAGTGAAGAACGGAACTGCTGCCAGCATTCCCTCTGAATTGGTCTCTTCTCCACATACCGCCACATAGAGGATGTTGCCGTTAAGGCCTTCCTGGGCGTAATGCCTGAGCAGTTCGATGCTGAGGGCGTGACCGAACTTCATATCAATGGTTCCGCGGCCGAAATACCAGTTGCCGCTCTCCTGATCAGCTCTGACCTCATCGCTTATCGGAAGCTCGTTTATACGCTTCGTTATTTCTTCTATATCATAGGCTATGTCCTTCAGCTTGCCGAACTCCTCTATATCGACCACATCATAGTGACCGGTGAGGATCACTGTATCAGGGTTTCCCGGACAGCATTCCAGATAGGCTGCCGCGATGACTCTGTCAAAAGGATCCCCTTCCATCGGAATCAGCATCACATTCTCCTCGTGTTCTCTGAAATACGGGATTTCCATAAGAAGCTCTCTGATTTTATATGCGCCCAGCACTTCGTCTTCAGTTCCTGAAATGCTCGGTGCTGCCACAAGCTTCACCAGATTCTGGTATATTTTTTCCCTGTCAATCATAATATTCCTCCCATATACATTTTATATAATTAATGTTGTTGCAAATTCCGTGCCACAACCTGTCGCCTGAATCTCCTGCAATATGCAGGGTTACAGTGCCATCATCCGGAATTTAAAAAAATAATTTTTTTACCGTCAAATTTTACAATGGAAATTCTGTATTTTTATTCCATTGACAAACTCCGGCATATTGTCAATAATTAACTATCACTTCAGTCAGAGGAGGATGTAAAATGAACACTATCTTTCATAATGCCAGAATATATGTTGACAAAGGTCGCTTCGCTGAGGCTCTCCTGATAAATGGCGGTATCATTTCAGCCGTCGGCAGCAGCGATGAGATCCTGGCCATGTCGGGACCTGATGACATAATATACGACTGCTGCGGCAGAACAATGATACCGGGACTCAATGACAGCCACCTTCACTTCATGCAGTATGGAGAAACTCTGAATCAGGTGAATCTGGAAGACGCAGGCTCCATCGATGAAATCATCGCCAGATGCCGCCGCTTCATATCCGAACATCCTGACAAGGCAGCCAGAGGCATTCACGCCATCGGCTGGAACCAGGACTTCTTTGAAGATGAGAAGAGAATACCTGACAGACATGACCTTGATAAAATAAGCACAGATATCCCTGTCGTACTGGAGCGGGTCTGCGGCCACATAGCCTCCACCAACACAAAACTTATAGAAAATCTGGGTCTGAATGAAAATTCTCCTCAGTATCCATCAGGAGAATTTATCAGAGAGAACTCGGGATATCCGGCAGGAATTTTCAGAGGCGGTGCCTGTATCTACGCCAAAGAGGCTGTTCCGGACTTTACCATAGAAGAAAAAAGACAGATCATCATCGACACGATGAAAACCGCTGCAGCCTTCGGTCTCACCAGCATACAGAGCAACGATATCGGTGCGGATTTCTCAGACAGCAGCGAAGCCTTCGCCATGATGCGTGATATATATGACAAGGGGGAGGCTTCCGTCAGATACCATTATCAGATGTGCTTTGAGACACCGGAAAAATTCTCTGAATTTCTGGCATCGGAGGAGTTTACCGGAAATCTGTATCCCGAAGACTCCTGGCTGACGATGGGATCCCTCAAGCTGTTCAAGGACGGCAGTCTCGGCGCCAGAACGGCATATATGAAGGACGGATATGCCGCCGACAGAAGCAACAAGGGACTCCAGTGGCTTTCCTGTGAGGAAATGGACAGATTCTGTGCCATCGCAAGAGACGCAGGAGTTCAGGTGGTTACCCATGCCATCGGTTCCCAGGCGATAGCCGAAACTATCGAAAGCTACGAAAAAGCCTTCGTGGACGGCAGCAATAAACTCAGACACGGCATAATCCACTGCCAGATCACAGACAAGGAGCTGGTTCAGCAGATTATAGATGATGATATACTCGTAATGGCTCAGCCTGTGTTTATCGACTTTGACATGAACATCGCAGAGGAGCTCTGCGGCAGCCAGCTGGCCTCCACATCCTATGCCTTCGGCACCATGCTGAGAAACGGCGTACATCTGTCATACGGAACAGACTGCCCTGTGGAAACCTGCAATCCTTTTCTCAATATATACGAAGCAGTCACCAGAAAAGACAGAAACGGCAGACCCGAAAACGGATTCTACCCTGCTGAGGCCGTGGATGTTGAAACAGCAATAGATGCCTACACCATGGAAAGCGCATATGCGCAGTTCGCCGAAAACAGAAAAGGACGACTGAAGCCCGGCTTCTATGCCGATCTTGTCATCCTTGACAGAGATATTTTCACTGTTGATCCTCTGGAGATCAAAGACATCCATCCTGTTCTTACCATGACAGGCGGGAAAATAGTATACATCAGCGACGATGCACCTGCAGCCGGACACTCTAGACGCTGATATCGTACTTCTGCATATTATATCTGAGCATCTGGGTCGTCAGTCCCAGTGCCTGGGCGGCATCCCTCAGGACACCATCGTGTTCCCGCAGGGATGCTTTAATATATTCCTTCATCTGCGTATCCATGTATTCCTTCAGAGACTGCCCGCTGGCGAAAAAATCCTCCGCAGCACTCAGATCCTCGTCACGTCCTGCATTCTGACGCACGAACCTTTCCTTCATATCCTCGAATCTTATCAGATCCCCCTCGGTGGCAAAATACGTTCCTTCTATGGTATTCTTCAGTTCACGGACATTGCCGGGCCAGTCGTATTTCCTGAAAAAGGCTTCAGCTCTGCTGTCAAGTCCCCGGATGTTCCTGCCCGATGGGCTTTCATTGAGCTTTCTGATAAAATACTCTGCCAGCTCCTGGATATCATTCCCGCGCTTTCTCAGAGGAGGCATCTCGAATCTTATTACTGCCAGTCTGAAATAAAGGTCCTTTCGCATGCCGTGATCCTGCAGTATATCGTCTATGTCCACATTGCAGGATGCGATGATTCTGACATCCACTGCGATTTCGTTTTCCCCTCCCAGCGGTCTTATCCTTTTCTCCTCAATGGCTCGCAGTATCTTCCCCTGGGTCGCTGTCGGCATTGCATTGATTTCATCGAGAAAGAGTGTGCCTTTGTCCGCGATTTTAAATAGACCTTCTTTTTCCTCCGCATCTGTGAAGCTTCCGCGTTTTACACCGAAAAGAATACCTTCCAGGAGATTTTCGGGCAAAGCTCCGCAGTTGACGTAGACAAACTCTCTGCCGCTTCTTCTGCTGGCATTATGTATTATTCTGGCCGCCATCTCCTTGCCGGTACCTGTTTCTCCTGCCAGCAGCACCGGAGATTCCAGATCCGTGACCTTGCTGAATTTTCGCCTGAGTTCCTGCATCACCGGCGATGAGCCTATCATGTCATCCATCTGCAGTCTGCGACATTGTCCGGATGCGAAGGACTTTTTGCCGGCGTTTTCTGCATATCGCTTGTCATAATATGCGAATTCCACTGCTCCGATAACATCACTGCCGTTTCTGATACAGTAGGTGTCGCTGATCTGACGGATGCGTTTGCCTTCGAGGGTAACAAGCTCCTGAGGATAATCCTTGGTGGTTTTACCGTGGCGCACGGCATTCATCAGGGTGCTGTCTTCATCATAAAGATTGGAGTACTGCTGCTGCGGCATTGTTCCTATCAGTTCCTCCGGTCTGAAATCATAATAGTCGGGAAGCGGCACATAGAAATACTCTATCATTCCCATCTCATCCACCACCATAAAATCGGTGAAGTCTTTCCTTATTGCCATGAGTCCTACCTCCCGTATTTCGTCATTTTGTACTTCAGCAGCTGCTTTGATATCCCCAGCATTTCTGCGGCTCTGGTGAGGCTGCCGCCTGATCTCCTGTAGGCTTCACTGATTATCGCATATTCTGTGCTGCTGCTTAGATCTGCCAGAGTTTCAGCATTTCTTAGAGATATATTTCTCTCTCTGCTGCGGTATTTGTCTACGATGTACTGAGGCAGCTCATTTACTGTGATGCAATCGTTTTCGACAAAAGCAAAGGCACCTTCAATGGCATTCCTCAGTTCTCTGACATTACCCGGCCAGGTATAAGAAGCGAATATCCTTCTTATTTCATCGCTCAGAGGTTCTATGTGAGTCTCCATTTTCTTATTGAAATAGTCCACATAATAATCGGCGATGACGTTTACATCGTTGCCCCTTTCCCTCAGAGGCGGCAGATACATATATATGACCGCCAGCCGGTAATACAGATCCGGCTTGAGCCTGCCGCTGCTCATCAGTTCATGGGGATCCTCATTGGTGGCTGCTATTATTCTGACATCTACCTGCTTTTCCTTCGGGGAGCCCAGTCTCCTGACAGTTCTGGATTCTGCAGCCTTGAGCAGCTTGACCTGCAGCATGGGATCCAGCGAATTGATTTCATCCAGAAACAGTGTTCCTCCATCAGCCTGTTCAAAAAGCCCCGGCTTGTCCTCGGCGCCGGTGAAGCTGCCCTTTGTCGTTCCGAAAAGCAGCCCTTCGATAATGCCGCTGGGCATGGCTCCGCAGTTTATGGAAATGAACTTGTGATAGTAACGTCTGCTTCTGTTGTGGATTGCCTGCGCCACCAGCTCTTTGCCTGTTCCTGTCTCCCCGTAAATGAGTATGCTGGACTCTGTGATGGCGATACGTTCTATCCGCTTTTTTATATTCTCGATAGAACTGTCCTCAGTAATTATATTCTCCAGCATGTACTTGGTATCATTTTTCCTGTATATCGGAAACTCGGCATGGCTTTCGATTTCTCTGATGTGATCCCGGTCGTAATGCAGGTCCGAAAATTCTATGGCTGCCACCGGTGTATCTTCGTCGAATATGGGATACACACAACCTGTCTTCGTCAGCACACTGCCTGACGCATTCTCCACACTGACCTGAAAGTTCTCAGCCGCTATGCCATCTCTGGCGGCATTGAGAGCAGGGTAATCCTCCCTTATATTATGATAAAGATTTCTGATATTGCTGCCCGTTATTTCTTCCGGCCGCAGCCCCAGAAATTTCAGATTGGCAAAGTCACCGTGGATAACGGTTCCTTCCCTGTCGATGATGAGAATATCGCTGTATTTATCCTTGTTTATCATAGCTCCTCCGACGTAATGCTTCACGTTCACTTTACATATATGATATAAAATGTTTTACTATGTGTAAAGTTTTTTATATGCAGTGCAGAACAAAAAGCGCCGCCCTTGCGGTTATCCCGCTCAGGCAGCGCCCATATGTGTCTGTTATTAAAGATTTATACGTCGAGGTTGGCAGCTTTGGCGTCTTTGTGCTTCCTGCTGTATATGTATGAAATCACGAAGATTGTGATGTAGCATACTGCGCATACCGCCATTGCCAGTCTTTCGCCCGGATCCATGATGGTTACGATGAGCATGAGCACGAAGGCTGCAACGCCGAGAATAGGAACCAGCGGATATGATGCAACCTTGAAGGACAGATCTTCAACCTTGCCCCCTTCAGCGATGTATCTCTTCCTGAATCTGTACTGACAGATGCAGATTACAGAGTACATGAAGATATTTCCTCCGCCTATGAACCATACAATAAACAGATAAACTGTATCTTCTGCAACGAATTCTGATACGATTCCGATCATTGCGAAGGCCATCGAAATTATCAGAGCGATAACAGGAACGCCCCTCTTGCTTGTCTTGGCGCAGATCTGAGGAGCCTGCTTGAATTTAGCCATTGACCAGAGGTATCTCGCACATGCGTATGTGAAGTAGTTTCCTGATGTGAGAGCTGATGTCAGCACGATGATGTTTACAATCAGTCCGGCTGCGTTAAGTCCTACATGTCTGAATGCATATACGAACGGGCTTCCCATTACGGATGCTTCTTCCCAAGGGAGGATAGCCGCAACGATAGCGATGGAAATTACTGTAGCCGCAACGAGAATAATCATTGTCAGGTTGATCATCTTAGGAATCTTCTTCTCATCCTTCAGCTCACCGGCTGTTGATGCCACAACCTCTGTACCTGCATATGCATAGAATGAAGTCAGGATTACTGAACCCATACCTGCCAGGCCTGCAGGGAACAGTCCGCCGTGATCTGTATAGTTGCTCATTCCAATAGCTCCGCCTTCGCCTGCTCCGCCTAAGATGGCAACACCTGCGATTATGAAAGCGATTATCATGATGATCTTCAGGGTGGATACCCAGAATGAAATATTTCCGAAAAGCTTAGCGTCCAGAATATTTACACCGAAGAGCACTACTGCAAAAATTATAATCCACAGCCAGGTCGGTGTGTTCGGAAGTATATCCTTCATTATGATAGCTGATGCAACAATCTGAGCTGTGATTGTCATAGCACCGCCGATCCAGTTGACCCATCCGATGGTAAATCCCATTGCCGGCCCGCAGAATTCTGTCGCATAAGCCTGAAGGCTTCCTGCTACAGGCATAGCTGCCGAAAGTTCACCAAGACATGTAGTCATAAGCCACATGATAATTCCGCCGATAAGGTACATTACAACAGCTCCGCCAGGTCCTGCCGTTGAGATTACATCCCCTGAGCTAAGGAACAGACCTGTACCGATAGTTCCGCCAACGCCGACCATTACAGCGGCATTTGTTGACATAGTACGTTTAAGTCCGGTACTTGTCGACATGACCCTTTCTATGGAAGTTTGTTTCTTACTCATTTTCTTTACCTCCTAAAAAAATCAATAGAATAATAACACGTACTATA
>JALEQY010000096.1 GCA_022763735.1 Clostridiales bacterium | reverse complement strand
TTACAACTTTATTATATCGGCTCAAACAGGGGGTTAAAAACTTCATTTTCGTAAATTTCCGGTGCGCTCCAACTGCTGAGAGGTTAAAAACAGCTCATTTACCGGTGATATTAACAAAACCAGCAATAAGATATAACCTTTAACCTATGCTCTTGCACATATTTCGAATTATTGTTAAAATATGCTTGGAAGTCTGTGCCCTGTTACCAGGCACACCACATTGCAGCAGCAGAACCGCGCAGTTACCCGCATTCACGGCTATACTGCCTGACACCTGATACTGACTGCGAAACGGGCTCTGCTGAAAATACGGCAATATCGGAATCGATATTGCCTGACAACTATAAATGAAATCTGGAAATATCGCCGGCGATATTTCCATCATAACAATCAAGTACAAGTAATCAGGAAAGGAGACTCAGGCGCGCTCAGCCTGCGGTACCGGCATCATGCCGCACCCGGACGAGGAGCAGATAACGCCTGATAACACAGATATGGACTACAACAGACTTGCGGAATTACTGTTCCCGCATATCGACAAGACCCCGGATGACTACGAGGCAATGTTCCCTAAGAGGGACCTGCCGGAAGGCGCCATGGTAACAAGACTCGGACCGAGCCCGACAGGATTCATACATCTGGGAAACCTTTACGGAGCATTCGTTGACGAGAGACTGGCACACCAGTCCGGCGGCACTTTCTACCTCAGAATTGAAGACACCGACGACAAAAGATACGTCGAAGGCGCAGTGGAAACAATCATCACATCTCTTAAATTCTTCGACATCAACTTCGACGAAGGTGCACTTCTGGACGGGGAGACCGGAAACTACGGACCATACTATCAGAGCCAGCGCGGAGAAATCTACCAGTGTTTTGTAAAAGAACTTGTGAAGAAGGGCCTGGCTTACCCATGCTTCCTTACTGAAGACGAGCTGGCTGCCATCAGACAGACACAGGAAGCCGCCAAGGAAACAACAGGCATTTACGGCAAATACGCTGAAGCCAGCAGAAACCTCAGCCTGGAAGAAATCGAAGCCAACATTAAAGCAGGCAAGCCGTATGTAGTGAGACTCAAGTCATCAGGAAACCACGACCTGCCATCAGAAGAAATCAGACACATCAAAGTGGAGGATGCCATCAGAGGTACACTTTCTATGCCTGAAAACAACCAGGATGTCATCATACTCAAGGCCACCGGTATCCCGACATACCACTTTGCCCACGTCATTGACGACTATTTCATGAGAACCACACACGTGATAAGAGGCGAAGAATGGCTCATGTCACTGCCGATCCACGTTGAGCTTTTTGAGAAGCTGGGATTTGAAATGCCGGTTTACTGCCATACCGCACAGCTGATGAAGCTGGACAACGGCAACAAGAGAAAGCTCAGCAAAAGAAAGGATCCGGAGCTGTCACTGGACTATTACAGACAGGAGGGCTACCATCCGCAGGCTGTAAAGGAATACCTGCTGACCATCCTGAACTCCAACTTTGAAGAATGGCGTATCGACAATCCGGATGCACCGATAGACGACTTTAAATTCACAACTGAGAAAATGAGCAGCGGCGGAGCACTTTTTGACCTGAACAAGCTCAACGACGTATCAAAGGATGTTCTGGTGAAAATCCCTGCAGCAGAGCTCTGCAGCTTCATGACTGAGTGGGCACGGGAATTCAGACCGGAAATACTGCCGCTCTTTGAAGGCAGCGAAGAATATATTACTAAGATACTGGATCTCGGACGCAGCGGCAACAAGCCAAGAAAGGATCTGGTATACGGGAGACAGATTTTTGAATTCATCAGCTATTTCTTTGATGATTACTTCAGAATTGAAGATACTATCCCTGAAAATGTCAGCGATGAGGATGCTGCCGAAATTCTCAGAAGATATCTGGAAAGCTACGACCACAGCGATGACCAGAGCCAGTGGTTCGACAAGATACGCGAGATAGGAACTGAGCTGGGTTATGCAGCCAAGCCAAAGGATTTCAAGAAAAACCCTGATCAGTACAAAGGGCATGTAGGTCACGTCAGCACTGTGATAAGAATCGCGGTGACAGGCAGAAGCCAGTCGCCTGACATCTGGGAAATCCAGCAGATACTCGGTGAAAAGAGAACGCGTGAGAGAATCGGAGCGCTCATCGTGTAAAGCAGCGCAGAATCATCAAACGCAGGATCTGAAAACACAGAAACATAGATACTAGAAAAGGCACCGCGTCAGATAAAATTCCGGCGCGATGCCCTTTTATTATGCGTTATTTATATTCCCCATAGTATTTATAATACTTTGATTTCTCGATTTTCACCTTGTTCAGTACAACACCCAGAATGCGGCATCCCGTCATTTCAATCTGCTTTTTCACATCAGCAGCAAGACGTCTGCTTGTTCCGTTGGCTTCAACAACCATGACAACACCATCACATCTCGGTGCTATAACTGCAGCATCAATTACACTGCCGAGAGGCGGAGCATCTATTATCACATTATCGTACGACTCACGCAGTTCCTCTATAAGATCTGTGAAGAGCTCACCGTTCAGCAGCTCCGTAGGATTAGGTGAGAGCGGACCGGTAACGATAATATCCATACCCGGAACATTAGTCTCGCACACAACGTCACTGATCTTCGCCTGATTCGACAGATAATGGGACAGACCCCATATAGGCCCTTTATCTCTTGTGGCCTTGTATCTGTTTATTGTCACTGATTTTCTCAGATCGGCATCAATATATATCACATGCTTGCCCATCTCCGCAAGGGACCTGGCCAGCATGAACGACACCGTGCTTTTTCCTTCATCCGGTCTGCAGCTTGTAAAGAGCACAGTTTTGATATCAGCGCCGGAAAACTGCAGATTGGTTCGCAGGGAATTGAAGGCTTCGCGTCTACCGTAATCCAATTCCTCCAGTTCATTAAATACAATCTTCTTTTTCGTCTCCATATGACTCTCCCCAACTAAATGAATTCATTGCGTATAAGCCTGATGATGTTGGTATTGACTATCTTTTTCACTTTCTCCTCGCCGGCCGCCTTAAGCATCGCATCCACTGCAGATCTCATCACCGGAGTACGGCTGACAGAATCATGGCAGTCACTGGCGATAAAATGTATCGCATCATCTTTTAGCAGGTTCCTGCACCAGCCTCCCCGCTTCTCAAATCTGCCTGCCAGGAAACCTCTGGCATTCACCTGCGTATACGCACCGAGCTCTATCAGTTCATGCACACGATCCAGCTCTCTGAACAGACATCCGTACCTTTCGATATGAGCCAGGATCGGCCTGTAGCCCTCACTGCAGAAAGCCCTGACAGCTTCAGCAAGCCTGTCATAAGTGATATCTATCGGAAACTCCACCAGCACATAATCAGTGCCGCCGAGAGTTTTAGCTCTGCCGCACTTGAGATCCTCTATTATCCCCGGGCTGTAATAAAGCTCATTGCCCATAAACAGCCTGATGTGGGGATAAGATTCTTTGAGTATTCTCCTGGCAGCTGCCATTTTTTCCTGCACCTTGGCAGGATCATAATCAGGATTGCATATACCATAATGAGGAGTTGCGACAATTACGCTGATACCCTCCTCATCCGCCTGAGCAATCATCTCTGCCATTTCTTTCACATCACTCGCACCGTCATCCACATCAGGAAGAATGTGCGTATGTATATCCATAAGTTTCCATTTGAATCCGGTACTCATCTTAAATACCCCTATCATGCTTTCTTTTTCTTCGATCGTCTGCTTCCCTTATCACGGCGCGAGCCGGTTTTTGATGAACTGTAAGGTACCGCTGCCAGTGTGTTCAGCTCCAGATAACGTTCGATATCTTCCTGGGTCTTGAGTCTGTCGTTCAGTACATCAAGAACAATCACCACCATTGCTGCCAGAAAAGCTCCCAGAAGGAACGCAATGGCGATATTCTTTGCTTTTTCCGGTTTTATCGGCTCATCCGGAAGCGTTGCGACCTCAACTACTGATGGTTCATCCGTCTTCATTATCTCAGGTATATGCTTTATCGCAACCTGAGAAAACTCATTGGCAATCGCAGTCGTCTCAACCGGATCATTCCCCTGCACACTTATGTTAAGAAAACGTGTGTCTGCAGGGTTTGTGACATTTATGATCTCAAGCATGTCATCGTACTTCATCTCGAGGGACAGGTTCTCAATAACTTCCTCAACAATCGGCCGGCTCTTCATCAGTTCAAGATAGTCAAGAGCCAGTGATGAACCCACCTGTATATCCGCAAGGGAAGTGATGGATGTTGACTGTGTCAGTATATAAAGCTTGGACGTTGACTC